>DASQDA010000964.1:0-3899 GCA_035634435.1 Polyangiaceae bacterium | reverse complement strand
CGCCCCGCGAACATGGAAGGGAAGGGCGACTACACGATCAGAGATCTCGTCAAGAACGCCTTGCGCATGCGGCCCGACCGCATCGTCGTCGGCGAATGTCGCGGCGGTGAAGCCCTCGACATGCTGCAGGCCATGAACACGGGGCACGACGGCTCGCTCACCACCACTCACGCCAACTCCCCCGAGGAAGCGCTCGGCCGTCTCGAGACCCTGGCCCTCATGGCCGGAGTCGAACTGCCGTCGCGCGCCATTCGCGAGCAGATTGCGAGCAGCGTCCAGCTGATCGTGCAGCAAAGCCGCCTGTCCGATGGCTCGCGCAAGATCACCGCGGTCTCCGAGGTGTGCGGCCTCGATCACCGCGGGGATTTCGAGAGCCGGACCATCTATCGCTTCGTGCGTAGCGGCACGGGTCCTTCGGGGGAAGTGCTGGGCGGCTTCTCGGCAACGGGCTACCTGCCGAGCTTCCTCAATGACTTCATCGTGCGCGGGCTGATTGCTCCCGGCGAAGCGTACCTATGACTCCGACGCTCTGGATGTTGAAGTGGGGCTCGGCGCTCTGCCTAATCGGTTCGGTCGCGGTGTTCGCGTTCGGTATTGCTGGCGATCCGCAATCGCTGCCGCATCGCTATGTGTCGCTGTACGTCGCTTACCTCGAGCGCAAGCTCAGGAACATGTTCATCACGACACCCGGCCGATACATCGTGGGCGGTCAGGCAGCGGCCGTCGCCGTCTGTGCGGCGCTAGCTGCCGTGCTCGAGAACGTCTATCTGGTGTTGCTCGTGCCCATCGTCGTGTTCGGTCCCGCGCTGCACATCGAGCGCATGCGCAAGCAGCGTCTGGCGTCGATCGAGGCCAAAATGGACGTCTTCATCCTTGCCCTGGCCAATGCGCTCAAGTCGACGCCAAGCATCGGCAGCGCGCTCATCCAGGTGCAACCGCTCGTGCATCCGCCCATGGATCAGGAGGTGGCGCTGGCGCTGAAGGAAATGCGCGTCGGCAGCAGCTTGGACCAGGCCTTGATGAACATGGCCGGACGGATCCGCAGCGTTCAACTGGATGCTGCGCTGTCGGGGCTCTTGATCGGACGCCAGGTCGGCGGCGACCTCACCAATATCCTGGAGACGACGGCCAGCACCTTGCGCGAGATGGGGCGCCTGCACGGCGTGGTGCGTTCCAAGACCGCCGAGGGCAAGGCGCAGCTTTTGATCTTGGCCGTCTTTCCTGCGGGCATCTTGCTGCTGTTCGACATGGTGAGCGATGGCTACTTCGAGCCGCTTGGCAAGAGCCTCGTCGGTTGGGCCATCGTGGTGGTGGCGATTGCACTGTGGGTTACCTCCCTAGCCGTGGCGCGACGCGTCCTCACGGTGGACATATGAGTGTCGTCACCCTGGTGTTGAAGGGTGCTGCAGCGCTGACGTTGTTCTCGGCGCTGGCCGTCGGGGCTTACGCGGTGGCCCGGGCTCCGAGCGTCGAGGCGAACACGCGCGGTATCCGTGGGCTGAAGCGCGTCCGTGCCTTGCGGACCTCGCCCCTGTTCGCCCAGGTCGAGCCGGCGATGCGCTGGCTCGGCGTGCGGCTTCGGCCGCTGCTGCCCAATCGCTGGCATCAGCGCCTCGATCGACAGATTACGTTGTCGGGTGATTACTGCGGCCTCACACCCGAAGAGCTGATTGCGCTGTGCTGCTTGGGGGCCAGTGCCGGCCTGACGTTTGGGCTCGCCTACGCCATGCTGCTCGGTAAGGGCCTGTTGTACGCCATGATCGGCACGCTACTCGGCGCCATGCTGCCCTACCTGCAGGTCACCGGTATCGAGCAGGAGCGTCGCAAGCGCGTGCACAACGGACTTCCGTACGCGATTGACCTTCTCTCGCTCGGCTTGTCGGCAGGTCTGGACTTTCCAGGAGCGCTGCGCCAGGTGGTCGAGAAGAGTAGCAATCCGAGCGACCCCCTGTTCGAAGAGCTCAACCTCGTCCTGCAAGAGCTGCAGGTCGGCAAGACCCGCAAGGACGCGCTTCTGCAGTTCGCCGACCGCGTTCCGAACGAGTCCGTCCTCGAGTTCGTCAATGCCGTGGTGCAGGCGGAGGAGCGCGGCAATCCGCTGGGGCGCGTGCTGCAGATTCAAGCCGAGGTCTCCAGGCAAAGGCGCTCGGTGCGTGCGGAGGAGGCCGCGTCCAAGGCCAGCGTGAAGATGCTGGGGCCCCTCGTGCTGCTGTTCGCGGGCATCCTGCTACTGATCGTGGCGCCCATGATCCTGGACCTCCAAGCTACCTTCGGGGACCAGTGACCTCACTCCAAAGCCAGATTCTGAAGTTTGTGATTCAGGGCTCCGACGGCCAGATCCGCGAGCTCGTGGTGGACTCGGACACCGCCCTGATCGGCAGCGGAGCGCACTGTGAAATCCGTCTCTCGAGCGACGACGCCGCGGTAGAGCAGCTCCGCGTCGAGGCGCGATCGGGCGGCGTGTTTGCCGAGGTTCGCTCGCTCGATCCGGCAACGCTGTTGAATGGAGCGCCCTTCGCTCAAGGTCGCTTGCTGCCGGATTCGTTGCTGCGTATCGGTCGCACGGAGATCTCCGTCAGCTCGGGCGCGACGGAAGCGGCGGCGCAGCACGCGAAGAAGCGCCAGGAGCGCTCGGGCAACCCGCTGATTTACGCCATGGGCGCCATCGGGTGTCCGTTCGGGTTCTACATGCTGTTTGTGACTCAGCCCGAGGCGTCGGCGTTGCCGCGAGCGGTGCCCCCACCGGCGCTTTGGGCCGAGGACGCGAGTGAGTGTCGGGAGCGCGAGACCGGCGCAGCTCTGGTGCGCGGCGAGCGGGCCCGCATGCAGGCCGACTCTGCGCGTGAGCGCGCGCCCTTCCGGCCGGAGGACGGTGTGCTCGCCGTGGACCTCTACGCGCGCGCAGCAGCGTGTCTGGCTTCGGCCAATCGCCCCGAGGAGGGGGCCGCGGCGCGCAGCGCGGGGGAGAGCCTCAGGCGCAAAGTGGCGTCGGAGTTTCACGTTCACCAGGTGCGATTGGAACGCGCTCTGGCGACCAAGCGTTACGACCAGGCGCGAACCGAGCTGCGGGTTCTGCTGTCCTTCGTGGGCCGCCGTGGTGGAGAGTACGCCGACTGGCTCTCCAACCTCGACCGCCAGATCGAGCTGAAGTTCTCGGGAAAGAAGCGATGACCACTGTATCCTCCAAGCTGCTGTCGCTCGCGTGTGTTCTGGCGTGCGCGATCGCGGCGCCAGCCTGTGTGAAGTCTCAGGGAGCCGTGCTCGACGAGCGCATGCGCATCATGAAGCAAGCGCAGGATCCCGAGGCGCTGGTTGCCAAAGCACGAGGCTTCGCCGCGATCGGCGACTACACGCGCGCCGAGCAGTATCTCAACCTGGCCGTGCAAAGTGGCGGCGACGAGGCACGGCTGTTGCCGCTGTTGATCAATGTCTGTGTTCGCGATCAACGGTATCGGGACGCCATCCAGCACGCCGAGAACCACCTGCGGCGCCACCCGGAGCGGCACGCCGTCCGCTTCTTGCTCGCCACCTTGCAAATGGGTGTTGGCGACGCGGAGCGGGCGAGAGGCCAGCTGGAGAAGGTGCTCTCGGCCCGTCCCGACTACGCGGAAGCCCACTACGCTCTGGCGGTGGTGTTGCGGGATGACATGGGCCACCTTAGCCGCGCCGACGAGCACTTCCGCGCCTACTTGAGGCTCAGCCCGGAGGGCCGGCACGCTGCCGAAGCGCGCGGCTCGCTGCTGGAGGTAGTGCCGTGATTCCGAAAGAGGTCTTCGCCGAAACCCTGCTGGGGTTTCTGGCCCCTATACGAAAGTACCTGGACGACCCCAGCGTGACCGAGATCCTGATCAATGGCCCGGATCAGATCTATGTCGAGCGCCGCGGCCGTCTGCAGCGCT
>DASQDA010000963.1:0-3349 GCA_035634435.1 Polyangiaceae bacterium | reverse complement strand
CTGCTGGAACAGGTGACGTTCCCGCATCTCGATCGAGCGAGATAAGATGACCCCCAACGTGTTCCCTACTAAGAGGTAGATCAACGTTCTAGTCGTCGGATCAGGCATGTTAGGTAAGCGTCGTCTCAGTACCAACCTTGTGAGCGCAGGGTAGGTGGTTAAGGATGTGTCCGCACCAACGTTGCGGACACAACATGGAATCAAACGAGCGGTATCGGGTTGAGGGTTTGGTGGTGGGCCGTCGTCGTGACGGCAAGTACCGCTACAGCGAGTCGGCCAAGCAGGCGCTGATCGCTTTGTGCGAACAGCCAGGAGCATCGGTTTCGGCGATTGCGGTCGCCAACGGCATCAACCCGAACGTCGTGCGCCGCTGGCTCAGCCTGGCCCCGGTTGGACGGGCGCTACAGCATGATGGACCGCCTGCGTTGCTGCCAGTGATGCTGGCGGGCGAAGCGGTCGCAGAGGCTGAAGCCGAGGCGTCGATGTTGGAAACGCGATCGACGGCAACGATACCAACACGGCAATCGACTGTGGAGTTTCGCATCGAGTGTGCGACGGCGACGGTGCGGTTCAGTGCACCTCTCGATGCCGAGACGCTGAAGCTGATCACCGCGGGCTTGGCCAAACGATGATCCATCCGGGCCCGCAGTGCCGGGTGTGGATCGCCGCCGGCGTGACCGACATGAGGAAAGGCATGGCGGGTCTGTCTGCAATGGTTCAGACCCAACTGGGCGAGCAGCCGTTCTCGGGCGACGTGTTCGCCTTCCGGGGCAGGCGAGGCGATCTGGTGAAGCTGCTCTGGTGGAGCGGTGATGGGATGAACCTGTACCTGAAGCGGCTCGAGCGCGGCTGCTTCGTGTGGCCCCAGGCCGCAGGCGGCGTCGTGCATCTGAGCGCGGCCCAGCTGTCGATGCTGCTCGAGGGCATCGACTGGCGCAGACCACAACGCACGGCGACGCCGATACTGGCCTCGTAACCGTCGATATCGTGCGCAGCGTGAAGTAAACTGCGCCGCATGCGCGCAGCCGTCGAACCACCGATCGAATCGATCAACGACGTAGCGGTCCTCAGACGGCTGCTGCTCGAGGCGCGCGCCGAGACCGAGCACAAGGCACAGTCGCTCGCTCAGGCCGAGCAGCGCATCGCCGCGCAGCACGAGCGCGAGCTGTCGTTCGAGCAGGAGGCGCTGTACCTGCGCACCTGGATCGAGAAGCTCAAGCTGCAGATCGCCAAGCTCAAGCGCTTGAAGTTCGGTCGCTCCTCGGAGAAGCTGGACGGGCAGATCGAGCAACTCGAACTCATCGTTGAGGAGCTCGAAGCGAGCGAAGCGCAGTTGCCGCCGGAGCGGCGTCGGCAGGCGGCCTCGGACAAGAACTCTGCCGATCCTTCGCGCTCGCGCGGAGCGTTGCCCGAGACGCTGCCACGCGAGACGGTCGAGCACAGCCCTGGCGCCGATTGCCCGGGCTGCGGGGCTGAGCTGCGACGGATCGGCGAAGACGTCAGCGAGCAACTGGAGTTCGTGCCCGAGCACTTCAAGGTGATCCGGCACGTGCGCCCGCGCCTGGCCTGCCGTTGCTGCGAGCGGGTGCTGCAGGCGCCAGCGCCTTCGCGGCCGATCGGGCGCGGTGTTGCCGGGCCCGGACTACTGGCTCACGTCCTGGCGAGCAAGTTCCTGGATCACCTGCCGCTGTATCGGCAGTCGGCGATTTACGCCCGCCAGGGGGTCGAACTCGATCGGGCGATGCTGGCCGACTGGGTCGGCCAGTGCAGCCGGCTGATGGCGCCGCTCACGGAGGCGCTGGCTGCCTACGTGATGGCTGCTCCGAAGAAGCTGCACGCGGACGATACGCCCGCGCCGGTCCTGCAGCCGGGGCGCGGCTCGACCAAGTTGGGCCGCTTCTGGGTCTATGTTCGCGACGACCGCAACGCGGGCAGCACCGATCCGCCTGCGGTACTGTTCCGGTACTCGCCCGACCGCAAGGGCTGTCATCCGCAGCAGCACCTGAAGGACTTCCGCGGCGCCCTGCAGGCAGATGCCTACGGCGGCTTCGCGCCGCTCTACGAGCCGAGCGAGCCGGGGCAACCGCCCCCGGTGGTCGAGGTGGCCTGCTGGGCTCACGCGCGACGCAAATTCTACGATCTCTTCGAGGCGACAGGCTCGCCGGCCGCACGCGAGGCGCTCGAGCGCATTGCCGAACTCTATAAGGTCGAGAAGGTCGCCCGAGGCAGGATTGCCGAGCAACGGGCCGCTCTGCGCCGAGAGCATGCTGCTCGGCGGCTTGCCGAGCTTCACGACTGGCTGACGGCGACGCTTGCGCAGACTTCGACCAAGACGCCGCTGGCCGAGGCCTGTCGCTACGCCCTCAGGCGCTGGGACGCGCTGACTCGCTACGTCGATGACGGAGACCTGGAGATCGACAACGGTGCGGCCGAGCGAGCCCTACGTGGTGTGGCGCTGGGACGGCGCAACTACCTGTTCCTCGGCTCCGACGCAGGCGCCGAAAGGGCCGCAGCGATCTACGCCCTGATCGGAACGGCGAAGCTCAACGGCATCGACCCCGAAGCCTACTTACGCCACGTCCTTGAGCGCATCGCCGATCACCCAATCAACCGAATCGACGAGTTGCTGCCGTGGAATATCCCCCGGCAGCAAGAGCCGCAGAGGAAGGCTGCGTGAGCGCGCCCGGCCTCGACCCGCGGCTGCTGGAACTGCTCGGCCGCGCCAGCAGCCTGGAGCTGTTCGGGCTCAACAGCGTCATTGAGCGCATGCTGGCCGATCCCAAGCGCATCGTGCAGATCCGAAAGGACCTGCACCTGGGGCAGACGGTACGCTTCATGGACTGGCGCGATGGTCAGATGCGCTCAGGCAAGGTGGTGGCGATGAAGGACACGCAGGCCACGATCCACGAGAATGGCCCCCGCACTTCGTGGTCGGTTCCCTACGCTGCGATCGAGCCGCCGGTGACTGCCGCCAAGCCGGCGAGCACCCTCGAGCCGCCTCAACCACCAAGGCCCAGCCGCAACGACTTCCGCTGCGGAGAAAAGGTCGCCTTCGAAGACAAGTACCTCAACACCGTGGTGGGCACCATCGTGCGCATCAACCAGCGCACCGCAACCATCGATCCGGGCACCGGAACCTCATGGCGCGTCGGCTTCGGGCTGCTTCGCCACGTCGTCGACATCTGAGCTGACATTGCCCTCGTCAAGAGGGTACTGGCGAGACGCTTACGCGGATTCTGATTGTTGCTGCCCTTTCATTCGGCGCCTTTGGACAAGCTGTCGCCCGCTGCGACCGATCTGGTGACACTGCTTCCGATGGCTCCCGATGCGGTGGACGGGCAGCCGATCA
>DASQDA010000962.1:0-3088 GCA_035634435.1 Polyangiaceae bacterium | reverse complement strand
CAGCCTGGAGAACAATCGGCTCGAAAAGTTGGGCCCCGTAGCCCGCCGCGAGCTCATCCCGCTCAGCGGCGCCGTCAAGCTGGTGGGCAAGTTGCGTATGGTGCAGGCGCGTGATGGTCGGTGGCTGAGCAGCAGCAAGCTGTGTACCATCAGCAAACCGAGCTCCTTGCCCGCATGGGCCAAACGAGGCACCAAGTGGATCGACATCTCGTTGCTCAACCAGACGCTCACGCTCTGGGAAGGCGACGTGGCGGTCTACGCGACATTGGTCGCGACCGGGCGCGATGGGCTGGGTGAGCCGGGAAAGACGCTGAGCACGCCCCAAGGCACGTTTCGCATCTACCAAAAACACGTGACGACCACCATGGACTCGGACGTCGCAGAGCAAGAGTTCGAGTTGCGCGACGTGCCGTGGGTCATGTACTTCAAGGGCGGCTACGCGGTGCATGCCTCGTATTGGCACGATGACTTCGGGCGCCCGCGCTCCCATGGCTGTGTCAACCTGGCGCCGATCGATGCTCGTTACGTGTTCCACTGGTCGTCGCCCAGCGTGCCGGACCACTGGCATGCCATGAACGCTGGTGATCACACCGAAAAAGGCACCATCGTCCACATACACCCTTAGCGGCTCGCGCCAGCGCTGCACGACGGCTCTGACGAAGGTCCGGCGCTGCTTACTCGACGGCGAAGCGCTTGCTCACCGTGACCGACTCTCCCGCGAACGCGGGGACACGCGCGCTGCGAAAAAGCTTGGCGACACAGCCACCCACGCGGCTGCCCGCGAGCGCGCCGCTTACGCTTGCGCTGGTGACACGACCGCTGGCTGCAAACGTCACCATAACCTGACCTTCGCCCGTGGGACCATCGGGCTGCTTGCAGCTGCCGACGTTGGCAGCGGCCGCAGTGAGCGCTTCGACGGCAGCGGCCCGGTCGAACGCCGGCAGGTCCGTCGGCGCTTCGGCCGGTGCGACGGCGGAAGCTTGCGCGGCCTCCGCGGCCGGGACCGCTTGCTGCTCGCCGGAGGTCTTCGCGTCCTTGGAGCTGGCGCCCTCTTCGCGGCCCTCGGTGGCGGCGTCCTCGCGCTTGGCGCTGCGCGTTTCGGCGCGGCGCGTCGCGGCGCCGACAGGGGCTGGGGCGCTGGTCGGCGTGGTGGCGCTCTGGCTCGCAGCCGGCGGCACCACAGCCGGCGCGGGTGGCTCGGCTGCAGTCGCTTGGAACGCGCCAACGTCACCCGCGGCTTTGGACGACCCGGCCACCTGCTCCGGGTTCGGAGGCGAGCTCGGGACCGGTCGGCTGAACGCCCCCGGCAGACCCAGCGCCACGGCGGTAGCCACACCAGCGGCGAACACGAGCACCGCGATCAGCGCGTTCCTGCCGCGGCTGCGGCGTGGCGCGAACGGGACCTCCATCGGTGCGCTCGACCGCGACGGGAGGTCCGGCGCGGGCAGCGCGCGAACGGGTGCCATGAAGTCGGGCGCCGCCATCGGCGATGACAGTGACTCCAGGCTCAGCCCGGCCATTGGCGGGCCTCCGGAAGGCGCGCTGGGGCCGAGCAAGAGCTCCGTCGAGCTGGGTGCCGACTTCGGCTCCACGCTGGCCGGCTTTTCTGATCGTATCAATGCGTCCAGCGAGAACAACACGGAGTTCTCGTTGCGCGCGCCGGTGCGCCGCTGGGGATCCGTGGCCAGTGGGGAAAGCTGGCTGACCGACGTTTCGGTGTTCGTACGCTCCTCGGGACCCAGCGTGGAGCCAGGCTCGGACGTTCTGTCTGTCTCCCTGGCGCCGTCCGGCTCAGTAGCGGGAGAAGACGTTTCGTCGCCGCCCTCGGTGCCCGGAGTGGTGCCGAATAGGTCATCGAGCGTCGTGCGCCGACGCAGCTGATTGGTTCGGCGAGCCGCACGCTGGGAGACGGGGCGGACCGACCCGGGCCCATCGCCGGTGGCCTCGTGGGGGTCGTTCACCTGAGGCGAGGCGGGCCACTGCCGCATGCGCTCGCTGAGGGGTTGAGGCGCACCTGCGGTCTGCAACGGCTGTGTCTGCTCCGCTGGGCGGCTCGACGGCCATCCGTCGTCACTCGGGGGCGGCTCGGGGATGGGGTTGGAGGGCAGTGTCGGCTCGCGTGCGATGGTCACGCCGTCGTCGTACGAGAAGCTCTGCGCCTGGGCTGCACCCTGAGGCGCCGGGTCCACGCCGGGGGCCCTGGCGACCTCTGTGGACGCGGTGGGTGCGTCCTCTGGGGGCCCCTCCGGATGCAAAGACCCGGCGCTCTCGAAGCTGCCAGAGCCCTCGGGGGGCGCAGCGCTTTCTCCTGGCGCTTCGCTGGGCGTCTCGCTCGCACGGAAGAACAGCGGTTGCGTCGCGACGGGAGCCTGGCTGTGTCCGCTGGCATGAAGGGCTCCCGAGAGCTCCGGTATTTCGAAGCACGTCTTCCAGTCGGTCATGCCCTCGCGCCAGACATAGGTGTCGGCGTCGACGCTGCCCTTGGCGTAAAGCTCTACGAACTCGTCGGTGGTGGCTTGCTCCTGACGCTGCTCACTGAAGGCAACCAACCAGGACGGAGCGGGCGCCGCCGTTTGCTCCGGCTCGGGGGTGGTGGGGCCCGGCAGGAAAACGAGCGTATTCCGCACGACGCGCGGCGAAAGAGCGCCCGCCTTCGGTTCCAGGCTCGGAGCCACCTTGCCCAGGAGAGTGCCGTCGACGAGGATGTGGGCTCCGCAATGCTTGCACGTGATGCGAGCACGCTTGCCGCGCACCTTTTCGTCGGACACGGCGTATTTGGCCGGGCAGGCAGTGCAGGCGACGTTCATGCAATCATGCCGCCCACAAGGCGGCGAGCGCACACCTAACACGTGGGCTCTCCGTCCGCCAGGCGTTCGGCTCTACCTCAGAAAGCCTGGAGCGGACGTCGCACAGCGGAACTTAGCGCAGCTGCGAGCTGACGTACTAGCCGGGCAGCTCGCTGCGGCCCATCAGGAAGCGATCGACTCCGCGCGCGGCCTTGCGCCCGTCGGCGATGGCCCACACCACCAGCGACTGGCCGCGCTGGCAATCGCCGGCGGCGAACACCCCGGGCACGCTGGTTTGAAAG
>DASQDA010000961.1:0-11009 GCA_035634435.1 Polyangiaceae bacterium | reverse complement strand
GCTCGAGCGCCGCGATGGTGTGCAACGCGGCCAGCCTGTCACTCGGCTCGAAGCGATGCTCGAGCGCATCGCGGTAGAGCTTCACGCGCTCTTCGTGGCTGCCGAGCCGCTTCAAGATTCCGTCGACGGCATCGAAAAGCGGGCGACTCTCCGGCTCGAACGCCAGCGCTCGTCGGAAGAACTCGAGCGCGCGGTCGGGCTGGCCGAGAGCGTCGAACAGCTCGCCCGTGCGGCGACAAAGCCGTGCGCTGACGGCGTCATCGCCGTCCAATCCGTCGAGCTCGGCGGCGTAGATCTCTGCCAGTCGCTGCTCGGCGCCGGCAACCTTCGCGAGCCGCTCGAGCTCGGCCACCGTCGCTGCATCGCCAATATCGTCGTGCAGCAACTTCGCGATCGTCTCGAGCGCGGAGCGGTAGTCTTCCCGCTGCTCTTCGTAGAGCTTGGCCAGGCGCACCAGCAGCGTGCGCCGCTGCTCTGGGTCCACCGCCACGTCGAGGCGCGCGCGCAGGGTGTCCATCACCCGTCCGTAGTCGGCGCGCAGCAGGTAAACGGGCTCGAGCTGAGCCGCAGCGCGTGCCCGCTGCTCGGCTTCAGGCGCCTCGGCGAGCAGACGTTCCAGCTCCGCAATGGCTCCGGCGTGCTGTCGATCCTGCGCCAACGCTTGCTCGAGCTCGTCGAAGGCTCGCTCCACGTTGCCCTGGTGTCGCGCAGCAACGCGAGCAATGTTGACGTGGAGGTCGGGCGCGCTGCCGAGCTTTGCGTCCAGCTGACGCTCGTAGAGCGTCACCAGGTCCGACCAGCGTTCCACGGCCGTGTAGAGCGCTTCGAGGGCGTCCAGAGCGGTGCGTTCGAGCCCCAGCTCCAGAATGGCTTCGAACACCAGAATCGCGCGGGCCTTGTCGTCGAGCACGTCCGCCAGCAGGCGCGCGCGACGGAACATCAGCTGCTTCTTTTCGTCGTCGCTTTCGGCGACGTCGGCGCGGCGTTCCAGGATGTCCAGCAGGTTCTGGGCGTCGCCACTCTCCTCGTAGAGGCTCTCCAGCGCCTGCAGGGCCTTGGGCTCGTCCGCACGCAGCTCGAGCGCACGTTTGTAGTACTCCCGCGAGAGCTCGCGATCAGCCAGCTGGTGGCGAGCGAGAGCCGCAATCTTGAGCGTGACCTCGAGCTGGACATCGCCGTCGAAGATGCTGGGGACGACCTCGCACAACAGCTTCACGTAGTCGCCCTGGCGCCCGGTCTGAGCCGCCAGACGTTCCAGACGCTCGAACCACGGCAGCATGTCCGCGCGCCCGACCGACCAGCGCAGCGCGCGCTCGGCGTAGCTGAAGGCGCGGTTGGGATCGCCGATGGGACCGTCGGCAACTCGCAGCGCAGCCTCGAGGCCCGTCAGCTTGTCGAGCGGATCCTCGGAAGTATCGATCTGGATCTCGAGCACACGCAGCAGCTGTTCGTACGCGCCCTCCGCTTCCAGAATCGGGCGCAGCACCGACGCTGCTTCGCGCCGGGCAACCAGGTCCGAAGAATCGAGCAGCTTGTCGAGCGCCGACCGGCTCGCGACGTGACGTGTGTCGATTGCCAGTGAACGCCGATAGACCTCCAGCGCCCCAGAGACGTCGGCCAGGTGCTCGGCCTTCAGATCGCCGAGCTTGGCGAGCAGCTCGAGCCGCTCCGTGTCGGACGACGTTGCATCGATGTGCCGCTCATAGGTCTCCGCCAGATCGTCCCAGCGCTCCGCAACCTGGTACAGCGCCTCCAACGAACGAAGGGTTTCGCCATCGGGGCCGAACTCGTTGAGCAAGGTCTGGTAAGCGTCGGTCGCCTCCGGGATCGAGTCGAGGCGCTTCCAGAGTGTCTGCGCGGTGCGCACCAAGAGCGAGCGGCGCAGCTCTTCGTCGCTAGCGATGTCGCGCCGTTGCGCCATGACCTCCACCAGCTGCCGGAAGCGCTCGGTCTTTTCATAAAGCCGGTCGAGCGCGGCGAGCGCTGCCGGGTCATCGGGGTTCTCGTCCGAACGTTGCCGCCAAGCGGCAATGGCCCCGTCGTTGTCCAAAAGCTCGCGCTCACAGAGCTCACCCAGCCGTCCCAAGAGGTCCCGACGGGCGAGCGTGTCTTGCTCGAGCGCGACCTGAATTCGGACTATTTCCGCGAGCTTCTGGTTGTCGCCGGCTGCCACGTAGAGACGCTCGAGCGCGCGGGCGGCTGGCAACGTCAAGCCCGCATCGTCGCGATCGAGGTCGAGCACCTCGCGGTACACCCGCTCGGCCTGCAAACGATCACCCACGAGCGCTTCGTAGATGCTGGCGACGTGCATCAGAATCTCGCCCCGCAGCGCCGGCGCGTCGGCGGCCTGCGCTGCGTGGACGAGCACGCGAGCCACACGCTCGTGCACGCCCAAGCGGCGGCCGATCTCCATCAATCGATGGCGAGCCTCGGCATCGAGCGGGTCGAGCGGCACCAGGCGGGCGAAGGCTTCCAGGGCTCCCTCGTCGTCGTGCAGCCGCTCGTCGCGCAGATGAGCGACGCGCCGCAGCAGCTCGAGGCCTTCATCGTGTGTCTCGGGCGCTTCGCCGAGGAGGCCTTCGAGGCGGATGGACAACACCCGCACCAGGTCACGGATCTCGTCGCGCTCCTCGTAGACCGCTTCCAGCATGCGCGCTGCGCGACCGCGCAGCGAGCCGATTTCGAGCATGCGTTCGGCCAGGGCGCGGGCCTCGTGCTCGGAAACACGCTCGCGCAGCACGTCTTCCACGTGTGAGACGGCGCGCTCGGGCTCGTGCAAATCGAGCTGCAGCTTGGCCAGGCGCAGCTTGAGCTCGAAGACCTCGTCGCCAATGGCGGTCTCGAGCCGGCGTTGCAGCAGATCGGACAGCTCGCGATCTTTACCCTGGCGCACGTACAGGCGGTCGAGCGAACGGATGGCAGCGTCGTGAAGCGGATCGACCGCCACGATGCGCTCGTAGTAGCGCGTGGCCTTGGCGGGGTCCTCGATGATTTCTTCGCAAATCAGCGCAACTTCCACCAGCATTTCGATGCGTCGCTGCGCATCGTCGGTGGCTTCCGCGGAGCGGTCGTAGAGGGCTTCGAGCTCGCCCCAGCGCTCGGCCGCCGTCAGGATGTCCTTGAGGCGCTGAAACGCGGCCTCGTTGCCAGGAGCCAGCGTGAGCACCCGTTCCAGATAGGGAGTCGCACCGCTCGGGTCGCCCAGCTTGTCTTCGTGCAGCAACGCCGCTCGTTCCGAGAGGTCCCGCTCCAGCGCCGGGCTCAGATTACTGCGCAGCACCTCGCGATACGTGTCGGCCAGATCAGTGGGGCGACCCGCCAGCGCGGAAAGCGCGTCCGCACGCTGCCAGAACCGCAGCTGCGAGGGGAACTCCTGCACGGCCTTGAGCATCACGTCGAGGGCTGCGCCGAAGCTCGAGAGCTTCTTTTCGTGTGCGTCGGCCAGACGCTCGAAGAGCTCGCGGCGTAGGCCCTCTTGCTGCGCCTCGGAGAGCATGACTTCCAGCGCGAGCACTTCGCGGCGCGCGTCGCCGGCCGCCGCGTAGCGAGCCGCCAGCACTTCAGCAGCGCTGAAGCGCACGGCATCGACACGGACCAGTGCCTCGAGCACCAGGACGGCACGCGGGGCACAGGCGGGTGATTCGAGCGCCGCCACCGCGCTGCTCAGCGCGTCCGCAGGTCGACCCAGCTTGTCGAGATAGAGCTCCGCGAGCTCCACCTCGCGCTCGGCACGGTCCTCGCCCTCGAGCTGATCGCGGTGCAGCACGATGATGTCGGCGGCGCCCGCGGCGTCGCCCGCCGCCATCAGCATCCGGGGCAGAGCCTTGAGAGCCACGCTGTCGCTGCTCTGCAGCTCCAGAACCCGGCGGTAGAGGGCGATGGCTCGCTCGGGTGCGCCAAAGACGTCCTCTTCCAGGCTCGCGAACTCGGTCAACAGACGCCGTCGCTCGGCATCATCGGTTGCCGCTTCGATACGCAGCTCGATGAGCCAGCGAAGGTCGTCGCGGCGGTCGTCGCGCCGCAAGATTGCCTCGAGCTGCTCGGCGGCCTCCACGTCGCTCGGATCGCGCTCCAGAAGACGCTTGTAGACCCCGACCGCGTCGTCTGCCCGGCCGAGCTCCTGCGCGTAGACGCGCGCCAGCTTCAGCTCAAGCGGGCGCCGCTCGGTAACGCTTTCGGAGCCGCGGGCGCTGAGCGGCTGCGGTTGTGAGGGTTCGACCGGCCGCTTGCGCTTGCGGCCTTTGCGGCGCTCAGCGCCGGGTGCGAGCTCGGGGTCAGCGCTGACGGAAGGCGGATCGGCGGTGTCCGACTCAGCGCTCAGCCGCTGGGAGATGACTTCCACGAAGGCTTCCCAGGTGCCGGCTGCGCGTGACGTCTCCTCCAGGAGGTCGAGCGCTGCAGCGCTCTTGGGGTCGAGCTCATAGGCGCGGCGGGCGTGCAGAGCCGCACCCTTGCGGTCGCCCAGACGACGGCCCGTAACTTCCACGAGCTTCTGATAGAGCGCGAGCTTCTGCTCGACGCTTTGCTCGTTTTGCAGCAAGAGCTCGTACAAAGCGGGTAGTCGTGACCATTTCTCGTCGCGTTCGTACAAGGGGACGAGCGCGCTCGCCGCGCGCGCGTCGCTCGGATCCACCGACAAGATGCGTTCGTAGGAGCGAAAGGCGCGCTCGGGCTGCGCGAGCCGCTGCTCGATGACCTGGGCCGTGCGGTAGCTGAGCTCGACCTTGGCACGCGTCTCTTTGGCCCGATCGGCCGCGTTGCTCAGCACCTCCGCCAGACCTTCCCAGTCGCCCTGGGCGGCATACAGCTGTTCGAGGCTGTCGTAGTCGCCACTGGCCAGGTACGCCTCGCGCAGCACACGTACGGCTCGGTTGTGGCCAGGCGCGAGCTCCAGCACTCTTCGCCAGGTGCGCACCGCGCTCGGCGCGTCGCCGATGTGCTCGGCGTACACGCTGCCGAGCTTCTGCAGGGTCGCAAGCTTCGTGGCGTCGTCGTTCACGAGCGCGACACGTCGCTCGAGGGCGTCGGCCAGGGTGGGCCAATCCTTGTTGCGCTCGGCGTGCTTCTCGAGAGCGTCGAGGGTATCGAGCCGCGTGGGGTCGAGCTCCAGAATGCGCTTGTAGAGCTGAATGGCGTCCTGAGGACGGTTCAGCCGCTCCGCCGCCAATTGCGCCATCTCGCGCAGGCGCGTCAGCTGCTCGGCGCCCTCGGCGCTACCCAGCTCGGATGCGTAGAGCTCGTAGAGCTCGTTCCACGCGCGGCGCTTTCGATACAGCTCGTCCAGTCGCTCGCGAGCCTCACGATCGGACGGATCGACGCGCAGGAGCTTGGCGTAGGCCTCGGTCGCGTTCTGTACGTTCGAAAACTGGTCGAGCCAGCGGCGCGCCGCGGAGCGGTAGAGCTCCTTCTTCTCGTCGACGTTGGCCGTGATGTCCGCCAGCTTGAGCTGGTGCGTGACGAGCTCCCGATGGCGTCCGAGCTTGTCGAAGAGCTGGACAATCTCTCGCAGCTCTTCCACGTCGTGCTCGTCGAGCTTGTCATCGAGCTGGATGATCTGATTGAGGATGGAGAGCAGCGCCGTATCGCTCTTTTGATACTGTCGATACACCACCGCGACTTCGCGCAAGATGGCCAGCCTCTCGGCGTACCGGTCCTGCGGCGTGCGCTCCAGCTGCTGGCGCAAGAGCTCGACGAGAGCGTTGTGCCCCTGCGTCTGCTTGTAGAGCGTCTTGAGGCGCTCGCGGGCTTCGACGTTGTCCGGGTCCTGACGCAGCACGCTCTTGTACTGCTCGATCGCCTTGGAAGCATTGGCTTGCGTATCCGCCAAGCGCGCGATCTCCTGCGCCAGGCGCGCCTTCTCGCGCGTGCCGTCGCGCAGCGCTCGCTGAGCGCCGTGCAGCACATCCATCAAGCGCGGCACGTCGTCGAGCTGCTGGCAATACTCCCGGTAAAACGTCAGCATGCCCTCGTTGGCGGGGTCGACGCGGCGCACGCGTTCGAACCAGGGCTCCGCGTCTGCAGCGCGCTCGAGCTTTCGCCAGTACAGCATGCCGATCTGCAGCATGTCCCCGAGCCGCGCCGCGTCGTTCAGATCCTTGGACTTGAGCTCGCGCTCGTACAGCCCCACCAGCTCCGCCCAGCGATCCTCCGCCGAATAGAGCTCGGACAGGAAGCTCATGGCCTCGACGTTGCTCGGGTCTTCGCGAAGCACGCGATCGTAGGCGCGAGCGGCGCGCTCCCGATCTCCCAGATGCTGCGCGTAAGCGCGGGAAAGCCGCACACCGGCGGCGACACGGGAGGCAGGCTGCTCGCTGCGATCGGCGAGTCGCTCGAGCACGCGCGCTAGCTCTTCCCAGTTGCCCTGGGTCCGGTACACGTGCTCGAGCAAGCGCCCAGCACGCTCGTTGGTGGGGTCCAGACGCACGGCTTGCTCGAGCCGCTCGATGGCGGTGCCGAGCCCTGCGCCGTCCCCTGCGAAGCGGACGTCGAGCTCCGACGCTCGCATCAGCATGGAGCTCTTGTAGATGTCGTCGGTGGCGCGCTCCGCCTCTGCTAGGTAGCTGTCGACGAGCTCTTGCTGACGGCGGCGTTTGTTTTCGCTCTCCTCGATGGCGCCACCAGCGATCGGATCGGACGGCCGCAGCTCGAGGAGCCGCAAGTAGCTGATGGCCGCTCCATCGTCGTCGTACAGTTCCTCAGCCAGCACCCGAGCTTGAGCAGCGACGAGATCCGCCTCCGCTTCGGTGCCGGAAGCCGCCATCACCGAGAGCTCCAACAGCCGGGCGACGGCCTGCCATTCGCCCCGATGTGCGTGCTCACCCTGTGCGGCGTCCAGCAAGCTCAAGAGCTCGGGTCTGGACAGATCGCCAGATTCTTCCTGTATGGCCGCCTTCAGCGCTGACCACGCCTCCTCAGCTTCTGGTTCAGCCTGCAGTTTTCCAAGTGCCGTGCGGATCTCTCGCGAATCCATGCCTCACCCGTCGAACGACCCTTCGAAGACCGTACGCTGCTGGCACGGGAAGGGGGGCCGAGGTTACGCCTCGGCAGTTGGGGTTACAACCCCATCGACCGCCGATTTTCAACGGGTTCCCGCAGACTTCCCTGCTCCGAGGCTCACGAAAGGTAAGCCGGCAAGCGCCGCCCGGCTCAGCCCACACGAGCGGCACCGCTTCGCCGATGCCAACGCAAGGAGCGGAGGCCCCCCGGCGCGCCCTCCACTCGGCTTTCGTGCATCGCCGCAGCGGCGAGCGGGCGGGCTGGACGTTTTCCGCGGCCACTGGGCCGCCCGTTCGCGGCCGCACCACACAATGGAGCGGTACCTTTCCATTGTTCGAGCATCCGCCGCACACGACCGTGTCGACAGCGCGGGGCCCTTTCGACCTATGGCAGCGGATTGTTGTGCCGGAGCTGCTCTGCCACTCTCGATCCCCATGTGCTCCACTCCACTTCTGCTAGGCAGGCTCCCATGCATCCGCAGACGCTGAGTAGGCTGGCGGTGATCGGAGCCGGACAGATGGGCGCCGGCATCGCCCACGTGGCCGCTGCACACGGGATTCGGGTTCAGCTGTGCGACACCACCCTCGACCGAGCCCAGGCCGGGGTCGCCGCCGTCACCAAGCAATGGGACCGGCTGGTGCAAAAGAGCAAGCTGACTGCCGAGCAGCACGCGCGCATGAGCGGGCTGCTCGCCGCCAATGAGCTCGAAGCGGCGGTCGCGGGTGCGGAGCTCGTGGTCGAGGCTGCCACTGAAAATCGCGCGATCAAGCTCGAGCTGTTTCGCAAGCTAGACGCGGTCGCGCCGCCCGAGGCTATCCTGGCCTCCAACACTTCGAGCCTCTCGATCACGGCGCTCGCCGCCGTCACGCGCCGCCCAACGCGCGTGGTCGGCCTGCACTTCATGAACCCCGTTCCCCTGATGAAGCTGGTGGAGATCGTGCGCGGCCTGGAGACGGACGAGGCGACGGTGCAGCGCATGCGAGCCCTAGCCGAACGGCTCGGCAAGACCGTGATCGTCAGCACCGACAGCCCTGGGTTTCTCGTCAACCGCATTCTGATCCCGCTCTTGCTCGAGGCCTGCTTCGCATTGCAGGAAGGCGTCGGCACTGCGGAGGACATCGATCAGGGCGCCCGCCTAGGGCTCAATCACCCACTGGGCCCGCTCGAGCTAAGCGATTTGATCGGTCTGGATACGGTGCTCGCGATCAGCGAGGTTTTGCAGGGTGAGATCGGTGACGACAAGTATCGCGCGCCCACCCTATTGCGAAACTTGGTCGCTGCTGGCTGGTATGGCAGAAAGGCAGGCCGTGGCTTCTATCGCTATGACGCCAGCGGGAAGAAGCTTGCCGCGGAAGGAGCCTCAACGTGACCGTGGAAGGGCCGCTCGTGATCGAAGAAGAAGGTGGCGTGGTCACGCTGACCCTGCACCGCCCCGACAAGCTCAATGCCTTGAATGCGGAGCTCTTGAGCGCCTTGTATGCGCAGGTGAGCTCGCTGGAAGCACGGCCCGCAGTTAGCCGCCCACGTGCCCTCATCATCACGGGCTCGGGCGAGCGCGCATTCGTGGCAGGAGCCGACGTCGCGGCGATGTCCGAGCTGACGAGCACTCAAGCACGCCAATTCAGCCAGCTCGGACAGCGCCTCGGGCGAGCGCTGGACGAGGCGAGCTTTCCCTCGCTGGCGGCCGTCAATGGCTTCGCTCTGGGAGGTGGCTGCGAGCTCGCTCTGTGCTGTGACCTGATCCTGGCCGCCGAGCGCGCGCGTTTCGGTCAGCCGGAGGTCAACCTGGGCCTGATGCCCGGCTTCGGCGCAACGCTGCGGCTGGCCGCTCGGGTCGGGATCGGGCGGGCGCGCCGGCTGCTCTACACAGGAGAGCAGCTCGACGCAGCCACAGCACTCGAGCTTGGCCTGGCTGACGCCGTCTTTCCTGATGGCGAGCTGATGACCGCCGCGCGCGAGCTCGCGCGGGGTATCGCCAGCAAGGCGCCGCTCGCCGTCGCCGCCTGCAAGCGCAGCCTGTTGCGCGCCCAGCGCAGCGACCCCACCACGGCCACGGACTATGAGTCAGAGGCTTTCGCAGGCCTGTTCGCCACCGCGGACGGGCGCGAGGGTATCGGCGCATTCCTAGCAAAGCGTACCCCACGCTTCACTGCACAGTGAGACTCGACCCCTTCGCTCTTTGAGCCGCGTCGCTCGTGTCGCTGCTCGGCGTCGCGTGTAACGGCTGTGGTAAGGACAAGCCCTACACACCCTTCGGAGTAGCCTCGTCACTTCCTGCCGCGACTCCAAGCGCCGAGGCCCCTGCCCCGAGCAGCGCGACGCCGGAGCCTCAGCTGGCGAGGCGAGCGCAGATCGCGCCCCCTCAAGCACAGCGCTGGAACGTTGCGGGGCTGGATCTGCAGAGCCCGCCCGGGCGCATCTTCGCCCAGGGGCTACCGCTTTCGCCCGGCGCCGATGGCAAGAGCAGCGTTGCCGCTTGGACGTTGCCAGAGAGCGCGGAGGCCGACGCACTTGCCGGAGAGCTGTGGCTCTACCCGGTCGACGGAGCCGCCAGGAAGCTCTTCGACCTGCCGGCATTCCTGCCCACCGGCGCCAGCTGTCGTCACGAGGTCGCGCTGGTCGAGGTGAGCAGCGTGGCGGTGGTGCTCGACGTGCAAGCGACGTGTGACACCGAGCTTCAGGAGCGGGCTGCCACGCGCGCCTTCGCGGTGCTCGACCCGACCTCCACCACCCCGTTTCGGTTCGGGTTGCGCGCCGCAGGGTCAGCACCCGGCGAAAGCTGGACGCTCAAGCTATCGCCCCATGACGAAGACGGCGACGGTCGCAACGACTACCGCTTGGATGCGACCCTCAGCGCAGGGTCGAAAGGGGCAGCCGCCACGGCACGTCTGGTCTGGTTCGATCGAGCAGCCGGCGTGTCGCGCGACGCGCGGCAGCCCGAACGCAGCTTGGTCGAGCAGCTGCAGAAGGAGACACTCCGCGCACGCAACGCCAAGAACGCCAAGGCCGCGCTGGAGCGGGCGGAGACGCTGCGTCGCCTGCTCTCGAGCTTGTGCGCGGAGAGCGCCACACCTCGCCTCTTCGATTGGGAAGGGACGCCGCTCAAGTGTCACCCGCTGGCAGAGAGCATCGATCGACTCGCGCAAGTCGAAGCCGTCGCCGCACTCACCCTGGGCGACGTGCCGCGCGCCCTGTCGGTGATCACCCGCGATGGCTGGTACCTGCAACCGATGCGCACCGCCCAGCGCGCCGCGATCCTGAAAGAGCTGGAGAAGAAGCTGACCAGCGTGCCGGCCGCGCGCATCGCCATCGGGGTGCGGCCCAAGAGCCCCCCCCCACCACATTGGAGCCCGCTCGCGTTCGACGCCCACGGCGCTCTTCTCATCCAGAGTGATTCGGGTCTTTTCCGGCTAGCCGCTGATGGCGCACGCGAGGAGCTGGTGGATCCGGCGAGCGCCGACAAACCTTGGCCTCTCGCGGTGACCAACGCAGCGGGCGAGCGCCTGCTGGCCGTCAGCTATTCGTGCGATCGCTCCGAGGTGGGCTTGTTGATGGCCAGCGGCGCCACGCTGCCCACCCTGCAGCCGCTGCTGGCGCCGCGACCCGGCGCGTGCGGCAGCGTTCGATTCGCGGAGGGGTTCGTGCCAGCGCCCGTGGGCGCCGGCGAGGGCTTTCACCTGCTCGTCGGCGGCGTGCTGGTCAGCACCACCGAGGCGCCGCCGCAGCTGCACAGCGGCTCAGCGCGCTCGCCCGACGCGCTGCACACGGCCATTCCGACCCCGGTTGGGCTGCTGGTACAGGGCAGCAAGAGCGAGCTCTGGAAGAGCGAAGGCTGGGACCTCGCTCCCGCACGGAGCTGCGTGGTGTCCAGCGGCGGCGTTCGCGCAGCCTGTGTTCGTGGTGGTCGGGCCGAGCTCTACCTTCGGGCCGAGCCTGCGCCTTGAGCTGCGCAGGCTCGAAGGTGGCGCCTCACGGCGCCTTGGCGCGTTCCTGGTAGCTGCGCGTGCGCGTGT
>DASQDA010000960.1:0-3785 GCA_035634435.1 Polyangiaceae bacterium | reverse complement strand
GCGTAGACGGCGGCGAGCGCGAATGAAACGGCCAACGTTGCCAGCGTCAGCTTCAGTGAGAACGAGCCTACCGTCGGGCCGTCATGAATGTAGAACAGCGCGACCAAGGTGAGCGCGAGCGACAGAAACACCAGGCGCAGCCCGGTGAGCCAAGCCAGTCTGCGCGCGAGCAGGCCCGAGCTCACGATTTCCGGCAGGCCGAGTCGAAGCGACTTCAATCGGCCTTGATGTTACCCGCTAGCGAGAAGATGGGCATGTACATGGCGATGAGGACGACGCCCACCATGCCGCCCACACCCACCATCAGGATGGGCTCGAGAGCGCTCGTCAGCGAGGCGACGGCGATGTCCGTCTCCTCCTCGTAGAAGTCGGCAATCTTGTTGAGCATCTGGTCGAGGGCACCCGTCTGCTCACCGACCGCAATCATCTGCACCACCATGTCCGGAAAGATCTTGGTCTCCAGCAGCGGCTCGGCCATGTTCTTGCCTTCGCTGATGGCCTGGCGCACCGACATGATCCCGCCCTCGATCACGACGTTACCGGAGGTCTTGGCGCAGATCTCCAACGCATCGAGGATCGGCACGCCGGATTGCAGCAGCGTCCCCAGCGTGCGCGTGAAGCGCGCCACCGCGATCTTGCGCAGCGTCCCACCGAGCACGGGCAGCTTCAACATGGCCATGTGAAAGAAGCGCTTTCCGCGCGGGCGGCGATAGATGTTGATGACGGTGATCGCCGTCACGATACCGCCGACGATCAACATAGGCAGCGCGGTGCCGAAGCCGCGCGACACATCGATCACGATCTGTGTGATCTTTGGCAAAGCGGCCTTGCCGCCCCCGAAGTCCTTGAACATGCCCTCGAAGGCCGGAATCACGAAGGTGAGCAGCACCGTCATCACGCCGCCCGCGATCACGATAACGATTGACGGGTACACCATCGCACCACGCACCTGTCGGATCAGCTTCTGGCGCTTCTCCAGGAAGATGGACAGGCGGTTCATGATATTGTCCAGAATGCCGCCGACTTCACCGGCGTGCACCAGGTTGACGAACAGCTCGTCGAACGCCTTCGGATGTCGCCGCAGCGCTTCGCTGAAGGTGGCGCCGCCTTCGACCGAAGCCTTCACGTCCTTGAGCACCGCAGCAAAGTGCTTGTTGCTCTGCTGGCTACCCAGGATCTCCAGGCACTGCACCAGCGGCAGCCCAGCATCGATCATGGTAGCGAAGAGGCGCGTGAACGTGACCAGATCCTTGACGGAGACGCCACTGCCGAACTGGAACGCGCGCCGCTTGCGCGCGACGCGCGTTGGATTGAGCTGCTGCTGGCGCAGCTTTTGATTGACGGCCTCCTCGTTGTCCGCCTCCATCACGCCTTTGCGGACCTCGCCGCTTCTGGCACGGGCTTCCCAGGTAAATTCAGCCATCAGCTTTCTTTCACTACTACGGCAGTTTCAGAATACCCTTGCACGGAAGCTTGGGTCAAAGCTTCGCCGACTCTGCGCGATCGGGAAACAGCACGCGATGGATCGCTACGACACCCACATTCGTAACCTGTTGGAGCAAGAGGTGGTCGGGAGTGGGGTGTCACCTTGCGCGAGCGCAGGCTTCGCGGTTTTCCGTGCAGGTTGCTGGTGGACGGCCAGCGCAGCTGCGGGGCGACGCGCTGGCGAAGCGGCCGCAATGGATACCGTGTACGACCTCGCTTCCGTGTCGAAGTCATTCGTCGCCGCCAGCGTAGCGCGCAAGGTGCGACTAGGTGCGCTGAGCTTCGAGAGCCCTCTCGGTGCGCTCCTTCCCGAGGTGGCGACAGCGCCTGCTGCCGCGCGCTCGCTTGAGCTTCTGCTGTCACATCGCGCGGGGCTACTGGCGCATGTGCCGCTGTTCGACGTGCTGCAGACGGGCGGAGCGGTTCGCCGCCGGGGCTTGTTGCAACGCGCCGCGAGCAGCCTGCGTCCAGGGTGCAACGGGCCAGCGCCAGCCCTAGGTTTCCCCGCCCTCTACAGCGACCTCGGCTACTTGCTGGCCGGTGAAGCCTTGGCGTGCACGCAGGGTGAAGCGCTCGACCAGGTGGTCCACCAGGAGGTGAGCCAACCGCTCGGCATCGACGTGGGTTCCGCTCGCCAGTGGCTCGCGTCCAATGCGCGCTTCATCGCGCGCGTCGCGCCCAGCGAGCACGTCGGCTTTCGCGGAGGGCTGTTGCGCGGCGTCGTTCACGACGAGAATGCGTGGGCACTGGCGGGCCACGGCCTGGCCGGGCAGGCCGGCCTTTTCGGGACAGTGTGGGACGTGCTCTCCTTCGGTAGAGCACTCCTAGACGCCTTGCGCGGTCGCAACGAGCAGTGGCTCCGCAGTGCGGACGTGCAGCACCTTGTCGCCGAGCGCAAAAATGGCAGCTTGCGGCTCGGGTTCGACGGCAAGTCCGGCCCGGCCCCGAGCGCTGGCCCGAGTGCCAGCGCCCACAGCTTTGGGCACCTGGGCTTCACCGGCACGAGCTTTTGGTGCGACCCGGTGGCCGACAGTGTCACGGTGCTGCTGACGAACCGCGTCTGCCCCACACGCGAAAACACACGCATTCGCGAGGCGCGACCCCGCGTCCACGAGGCCCTGCAAGCTTGGGCCGGCGTCCTTGCGCCGTACATTGACCCAAAGGGGCTGGTCGCGCGGGATCAGCCATGACAAATTCGATAATCCGCAGGCCGAGCCGCACTCGCTGCTGTAGACGGATTCGAACGGACCGATGTGGAAGCTGACGATCGAGGACGACCAGGCGAACAAGACGCTGGTACATCTCGTCCGTGAAGACTACGGGCTAGGGCGAGCGGAAGACAACGCCATCCGGCTCACGGAACGCAACATCTCGCGCCAGCATGCGCGGCTGGAGCGGGTAGACGGGCGCTGGGTGCTGAAGGACGTCGCCAGCTACAACGGCTGTTACGTCAACGGACAGCGCGTAGCAGAAGCACAAGAGCTCTCGCATGGCGATCTGCTTCAGGTCGGCGACTATCGGCTGCTGTTCGAAGACGAAGCCATCAGCAGCGTTCGCGACGCAACGGCTACCGTGCCGGCGCTGCGCGAGGCCAGCAGCACGACGCATCAGAATCGCTGGCTGATGCTAGTCGGCCCCTCCCCGGGCGCCGAGTTCGTGCTGGGCAAAGATCGCATGGTGATCGGCCGCGGCGAAGAGTGCGACATTTCGATCAATCATCCGTCGGTGAGCCGCGTCCACGCAGAGCTCTATCCGCTGGAGGACGGCCGCTACGAGCTGTGCGACAAGAACAGCGCCAATGGGGTGCGCGTGAACGGCGTGGAGCTTCCTCGCAGCTTCGTCGACGCCCGCGACGTCGTGGAGCTCGGCGATGTCATCTTGAAGTTCATTCCGGCCGGTGAAACTTATACGCTGGGCTCGGACGAGAGCCTGCAGATCGCGGCCGTTGGCGCGGCTCGGCGGAGCGAAGCCGACGAAGGTCTTTCCTCACCGCTCGCCACCCCGCTGGCGTTGAAGGTGGGGCTTGGCGTCGGAGTCACCCTGATCGCTCTGGCGCTCGTGGTCGCCGTAGCTGGTCGAAGCGCGCAGCCGAGCGCGCTCGTGACCGTGCGCGACGGGAGCAGTCAGCAAGCTCAGCTCGTGCTGTCACAGGCCAAACAGCTGTTGACCAAGGGCGACGTTCAAGCGGCGCATCGCAAGGCCAGCGAGCTGCCCGCGGATTCGAGCGCGCGTGCGTCGGCAGACTTCCGCAGCATTCAAGCCGCCTACGCCGACCACTTGTTCGCGCGTGCGAAGGCCGC
>DASQDA010000959.1:0-1578 GCA_035634435.1 Polyangiaceae bacterium | reverse complement strand
TCTCGTTGAGCACGTCGTCGGAGCCGGGCAAGGCAGCGAACAGGTCGATCGGCAGTGTGTACTGTTGCCAGCTACTGGTCAGCTCGACAGTCGACCAGACGTCGCCGTCGCTGCTCAGCAGCTTCACGCGCAACTCGGTCGCCGACCCCGGCTCGGCGCGCGCCCGGAAGCGGAGCGCCGAAAAGCGGGTGGTGTCGTAGTCCATGCGCGTGACCACCTCGAGCCCAATGAAACTCCACTCGGACTCCTCCGTGCTGACCGCCCGCAGCGCGATGGTTCCCCCGGGCGCTGGCGCAAAGCTCATCTCGGCTGTGCGCGGAACGCCTGACGGATACCACCATCCTCGACGATCGAGCGAACGGTTGTTGCCGTCTTCGAAGTCATCGAGCAACTCGCTGCCGAGGCCAACGTTGCCTCCATTGCTTTCGCCCGAGCTGCCGCCAGACCCGGCGCCGCTCCCGCCGAACGTGCCGCCCGTCGTGCCGGTGCCGCCTTGTGCAGCGCCCGAGCTGCCTGCGGTGCCGGAGCTGCCCGCCTTGCCCGCGGCACCGCCAGCGCTGCGGCCCCCGCTGGTGGCGCTGCCGCCGGCCCCGGCTTCCGGAAGCGCGTTCACCGAGGAGAACGCGTCCAGGCGCGCGTCCGAGCACGCGCCGGTGCACACCGCCAAGACGATGACTGCTCGCGAGAAGGCGAGCGCGAGGCCGGTCACTGCTTGCCCTCGCAGCGGGGGCGCGGGGCCGCTAGAGTCGGTGTGAAGGGGCTCACGGGGCAACTATACGCTGGATACACGGCCCAGCACGTGGAGAGGAGAGCCGCCCGCAGCGACCTGGACCCAACCGGCGCCGCGCGTCGGCCGAAAACTTGTGCGTTCCGGGGGCGGCCTGTTACCTGCCCAGCATGGACCCGAGCGGGAAGAACCGAGGCTTCCGGCCCGCGCTCCGTGGTTCGAGCCGTTTCGATCCGCTGGCTGCCCATCGGCCCATTCTGGTTTTCGAGGGTGTCCACAAGGCGTATCGGGCCGATGCCCCGGTGTTGCGTGGGCTGTCGCTCGAGATCCAACGGGGAGAGTTCGTGTTCATCACGGGGCCCTCGGGCGCGGGTAAGAGCACGCTGCTGCGCTTGCTCTATGCCGCCGAGAGCGTGGACTCAGGCCGGATCTTTTTTATGGGGCGCGAGATCGGGCGCTTGACCGGCGACTCGATTCCTTTTCTGCGTCGCAACATCGGTATCGTCTTTCAGGACTTCAAGCTCGTGCCCAACTGGACGGTGGTCGACAATGTCGGGGTGCCGCTCGAGGTGCTGGGCCTGCCGCAGCGCACGATTCGTCAGCGCGTCGGTGAAGCCCTGGAACGCGTCGGCCTCGCTGGGCGTGGCAGCGAACCCGCAGAGCACCTGTCCGGCGGCGAGCGCCAGCGCGTGAGCATCGCGCGCGCGCTCGTCAGCGAGCCGGCCTTGCTGCTCGCCGACGAGCCCACGGGCAATCTGGATCCGCAGCTGGCGGTGGACATTCTTGGTCTGCTCGAAGACGTCAACGAAACGGGAGTCACGGTTCTGTTTGCCACTCACGACCGCACACTG
>DASQDA010000958.1:0-4454 GCA_035634435.1 Polyangiaceae bacterium | reverse complement strand
TCTTTCCCGTCATCTTCGAAATGCTCAGCTATGATCAGATGAACGAGATCGCCGCGTATGGCGGGTTTCCCAATCGCTATCCGCACTGGCGATTCGGCATGGAATACGAGCGTCTGAGCAAGAGCTACGAGTATGGGTTATCGAAAATCTATGAGATGGTGATCAACAACAATCCTTCGTTCGCTTATTTGCTGGAAGGCAACAGTCTCACCGACCAGAAGCTGGTGATGTGCCACGTGCTGGGCCACGTGGACTTCTTCAAACACAACTTCGTGTTTCGCTCGACGGACCTCGACGCCGGAGAGCCCGTGACCGACCCGCTCGGTAAAGGCGGCGTCAACTACGATCCAAATCGAAAGTGGATCGACAAGATGGCCAATCACGGCGCTGCCGTGCGCCGCATCGTCGACCGTTATGGGATCCAGAAGGTCGAGGAGTTCGTCGACACGTGTCTGTCATTGGAGAACCTGATCGACCCCTGGTCGCGCTTCGTGGTGCGGCGGCGCGAGGCCGTCGAGCAGGAGGACCTCCCCGAAGTGGAGGTGCCACGCATGCGCGCGAAGGACTACATGGAGGAGTTCATCAATCCTTCGGAGTACATCGAGTCCGAGCGCAAGCGCCTGACCGAGGAGCGGGACAAGCAGAAGGGCAAGCACCCTGCTCAACGCGAGCAGGACGCCCTGCTGTTCCTGATCGAGAACGCTCCGCTCGAGCGCTGGGAGCGAGCCATTCTGAGCATCGTCCGCGACGAAGCCTACTACTTCGTTCCCCAGATGCAGACGAAGATCATGAACGAGGGCTGGGCCTCTTACTGGCACTCGCGCCTCATGACGGAGCACGTGTGTGACTGGAGCGAGATCGTCGACTATGCCGAGAACAACGCCGGCGTGATGGCGACGAGCGGCGGGCGGCTCAATCCCTACAAGCTGGGCGTCGAGCTTTTCCGCAGCATCGAGGATCGCTGGAACAAGGGCCAGTTCGGGCGCGAATGGGAGGATTGCGACGATATCGACGTCAAGCGCAACTGGGACCTGAGGCTGGGTCTCGGCCGGGACAAGATCTTCGAGGTGCGTTCGCTGTACACCGACGTCACCTTTATCGACGAGTTCCTGACCGAGGAGTTCGCTATCGAGCACGGCCTGTTCACGTACAACTGGTCGAACCGCAACGAGCGCTACGAGATCGAGTCGCGCGAGTTCAGAGCCGTCAAGGAGAAGCTGCTTTCGCAGCTCACGAACTTCGGCAACCCCGTCATCTACGTCGAGGATGCGAACTTCGAGAACCGCGGCGAGCTTCTCCTGCAACACGATCACCGCGGAATCGATCTGCGGAGTGACTATGCCAAGGAGACGCTCTCGAGCCTCGTGCGCGTCTGGCGGCGGCCCGTTTGCTTGGCCACGCAGTCCGACAACAAACGCATCCTGCTGCGTTACGACGGCAAAGACCACTCCGTACGCCACGACGCCCCTTGAGCGCGCGGTAGGCGACACCGATGCAACTCGAACACCCGAGCCTACTGGCGGCCGCGGCGCTCCTGGCTGTCTTGGCTTGCGGCTCTTGCCGGCCTGCAAGCACAGCTGCCGCAGCGCAACCTTCGGCAGGCGCGCTCGACGCGTCGCCGCCTCCTGGGCTCGGCGAATCCGAGAGTGCTGCGCCGCTTGTGACCGCGCAGCCCGCGCCGCCTCGCTTCTCGCCTACAGCGCCGAGCAGCGGGGGGGGCTCTGCTCCGAACGACGCCCCTGCGCGCAACGCAGCTCCCGCGCCGGGCGTCCCTGTGGCTGCGACGGAGCCCGCGTTGGTCGCGGGCGGGTTGAGCCGCGGCACGGACGACCCGGCCGATCGAGCCTTGCTCGAGGGAGACCGCGCTTACTTCGACGACGATCTGAAGAGCGCGCGGACGGCGTACCAGAAGGCGGCCCAGCTGCGACCCAAGGATCCCGCCGCGCGCGTGGGGCTCGTTCGCGTCGAGCTTGCCGAGTCGGGAGTGCCGACCGACTACGCGGCGGCGCCGAAGAACCAGAAAGTGCTCGGGTTGCTGCAGAAGCTGGAACGCTTGCGAACGTCGGACCCCGACCATGGGCCCACCGAGCTGGAACGCGGGCGCGTGCTGCTCATTCTCGGACGCGCCGAGCCCGCGCTCGCTGCATTGACGCGAGCGCTGGAGCTGTCGCCCTCCGACCCCGAGGCGCACTCTGCGCTCGGCGTGGCGCTGCTGGCAACCGGCAAGGTCGCCGACTCGCTGCCGCGCTTCCGGCGCGCCGCCGAGCTCGACGCCAGCTCCGCGGACCGCTTCCGTAACCTGGGCACCGCCGAGCTCTTGCTGGGCAACGTGCAAGGCGCGATCACGAGCTACCGCAAAGCGGTAGCCCTCGCACCGGGCGATCCTCGCGCGCACAGCGATCTGGGCACGGCATTTCTCGCAGCCAACGCCGTCGAGCAGGCCCTGCCGGAGCTCAGCCGCGCGGTGGAGCTCGACCCGAATCGCGCAACCTTTCGCTCGAACCTCGCTTACTGCGCGCTGCTGGCTGGAAACCTGGACACCGCTGAACGTGAGGCCAACGAGGCGCTGCGCCTGGATGCCAAGCTCGGCTCCGGCTGGCTGAACCTTGGCACCGTGCAGGCGCGCCGCGGCCGGTATGACGACGCTGAGCGGTCCTATCGCAAAGCGCTGGCGCTGGACGCCAGCGACCCGCGCGCCAAGGCCAGTCTGGACGAGCTCCGAGAGATACGCCGCGATAGCGGCCGTTGAGCATCAGCGGCGCGCCGGCACACGCAGGGCTCGACTCAGGCGCCGCCCATTTCCTGCACGTACTGCTCGACGCTGCTCAGAACCTCCGGAGGCACGGTGATGAATTGCAACCCCACGGCCTCGGTGCCGCGGGCCATCCGCACCCACTTGGTCGTCGCCGCGATTTCTACGAGCCTCCCGCTCGTGGGCAACGCGAAGCGCACGCGCACTACCTCGTCGGCGTGGCATGGCGCAGACAGCACGGCCAAAAGCCCTCCGACAGAGATGTCCTCGCTGCGACCGTCGATGGGCTCATGCTCGCTGCGGAGAATTCGTACCGGTGTGACGTAGGGCGCCCGCGGAAAACGCCGTCGCTGATCGGGCGGGAGCGCCGGGGGGTTCGCCGGCAGCTTGGGCGCCTGGGGAGCTCTGAGCCCCGGCCGGGGCGGTCGCAGGCCAAGCAGGGAGCCGGGCGCGTCGGGCAGATTCAGCTGAGTCAGTGCGTCGAGGAAGGCGGCCATTCCGGCGTGACGATCCCCCGGGTCTCGCGCGAGGGCTTTCTCCACGACCGCGGCGGCCTCGGGGCTGATCAGCGGGTTCTTCGAGCGCACCGGGGTGACGGGCTGGGTGGCTGTTTTGAGCAACACCTCGCCGAAATTGCCCTCATGAGGCACCGAGCCCGTCAAGCACTCGAACAACATGACCCCGAGCGCGTAGACGTCCACGCGCGCATCGAGCGTGTCCTTGGCCAGCAGCTGCTCGGGAGCCATGTACTCGGGAGTACCGAGCACGGCTCCGTGCAGGGTCAATTTGCGATCGTCCGACTTCACTCGCGCGATGCCGAAGTCGAAGAGCTTGACCACCTCGCGGCCCGTCGCGTCACGCGCCACGAAGACGTTACTCGGCTTGATGTCGCGGTGGATCACGCCGCGTGCGTGAGCCTCCGCCAACACTTCGCACATTTGCTTTCCGAGCTGCACGGTCTCCTGCAGCCCAATACGCGGACGCACGGCCAAGATCCCCTGCAGCGTGCGGCCCTCCAGCAGCTCCATAACGACGTAGGGGCCGAGGTCGTCGATCTCGCCGGCGTCGAGCACCTGAACCACGCCGGGATGGCGTACGAGGGCCAGGGCCTCGGCCTCACGCAGCAACCGCAGCCGGCTCTCCTCGACCATCAGGTGCGCAATCGTCAAGAGCTTGAGGGCGACCGCCCGCTTCGTATACAGGTGCTGAGCTTCATAGACGACGCCCGCGGCGCCGCGTGCGATCTCGCGCTTCAGGCGGTAGCGGCGGTCGACTACGGTCCCGACTGAATGACGCTCGTTCATCCGAAGCCGTCACCCGGTTCATCGGCCCTCGTCCCCGACGGGCACGCTCTGCCAGCGGGACGAGAAAGCCGAGCCATCCGCCGCGAGCGTACCATGCTTGCAGAAAACCGCGTGGAAACCCGCGGGCGACGTCCCTCCCCTAAGTCGGCTCGGGGCGCCGCACCTACACGCGCCCAAGGGCCGCCTACACGGCGCGGGCCGGGAGTTACTTGCCCAAGGGCTTCGCTAAGTGCGTCAGCGCTTAGTGCAATGGGGCGGCGTCTGCCCGCGTGGATCCGAGCGTTGCTCCGCGACCGTCGAGCTCGCAGGCCGTCGATCCACACCGGAGTGGCGCGCGCGAGACCTACTCGGGGCTTCGCGCAGCGGCAACATTGGCCGCGCTGCACCCGAATTCTGTA
>DASQDA010000957.1:0-1923 GCA_035634435.1 Polyangiaceae bacterium | reverse complement strand
GTACGCGCCTGACTATGTTACGGACGGCGAACCGATCAGTTTCAACTTTTCGACAAGAGTTTTCTTTGTGCCGATTCGGCGCGCGTTAGGTGGGCTGAGGCAGCTCGCCCCACCCGACCTGTGCGGCTCCGATCGCGTCATTCTCAGTCGCTGTAGGTCGCGCCGGCGGGCTGGCTGCTAGCCGGGCGACTTCCGAGCTCCGCTTCCGTTAGCGCCACGATTCGTTTGGGTCCGGGGTTTCCCAGCGCGCAGCGCGTTCCGTTGCCGTCGAGCGGCAGCCCGTAGGGGAATCCGCTGGTCACGGGCGCCACATACACCTGGCCCTCCGCGGGCGGCTTTGGGATCACCGCTGCGATGGTGCGAGGAGGTCCCGGCACGAGGGGCTCCAGCAGCACGACCACGTCGTTCCCCTGGATGCGATAGCCCCAGTACGAGGCGCCATCGGCACCTGCGGGCGGGCTTGGACAATCCGAGGTCGGCGCCAGCGCGATAACGAGCTGCGTCTCTGGTTTGATGCGCGGCGGCTCGCCCTTCCAGGCGAGCTGGGGCATCGATGCGGGCCCCAGCAATACGGAAACACAGCGACACGCCACCGCAGACTCCGTCGAGCGTAGCGAAACGTTATGCCGCGCCCCCAGCAAGACGCCGTTGTCTCCATCGGAGCTCCAGGTCGCCTCCTGCGCAAGGCTGCGCTCGCTGGATCCATCCGAGCCATCGCCGTTCAGCTCCGACGCCGAAGCTTCGCCAGCGGCAGCCATCTGCGCGTCGGCATTGACCGATGCGCGGCAAGCAGCAGTCAATGCCAGGAGCGCGAGAGCAGCACGACGAGCCCACATGTGCTGGAAAGCGTGGCACCCCCGACCGCCAACGGGCAACTTTGCGCGGACGCTGGCCCTTGTGCGGCCGAGGGGGCGGCGCTATTCGCTCTACTGTGGACTTCGAGGGGTTGCGAGCGCGCCTATCGGATACCGCCACCTTGCGCGCTGTCGGGCGTGTTACGGGGGTCGCGGGGCTCCTGGTGCGCGTCGCGCTTCCGGGCGCTCGCGTCGGCGACGTACTGCGCATCCAGCGCCGCGGACCTGCCCTGCTGGCGGAAGTGGTGGGTCTGGTCCCGGGAGAGGCGCTGGCTCTGCCCCTGGGGGAGCTCAGCGGGGTCGGGCTCGATGACGAAGTGAGCTCGTCCGGCGGAGGACTGGACGTGCCCGTTGGCGAGCCCTTGCTTGGCCGAGTGCTCGACGGGTTGGGTCGCCCTTTGGATGGCCTGCCGCTGCCTGCGGGTTTGCGCCGCCTCGCGGTAGATCGTGCGCCGCCACCCGCCTTGCAGCGCCTGCCCGTCACGCTGCAGCTTGCGACGGGAGTGCGCGTGCTCGACGCGCTGCTGCCACTGGGAGTGGGCCAGCGGGTTGGCTTGTTCGCCGGCTCTGGCGTTGGCAAAAGCACGTTGCTCGGCTCGATTGCCCGAGGGACATCCGCGGACGTCGTCGTCGTCGCGCTGGTCGGGGAGCGCGGTCGTGAGGTCGGTGAGTTCATTCATCAAGCGCTCGGGGCCGACGGGCTGAAACGCTCCGTGCTCGTGGTCGCTACGAGTGATGCGCCGCCGGTCGAACGCCTGCGTGCTGCCCAGGTGGCGACCACGATCGCGGAAGGCTTCCGTGACGACGGCAAGCGTGTGCTGCTGCTGGTGGACTCGATCACGAGGGTGGCGCGCGCGCAGCGCGAGATAGGCTTGGCGCTGGGCGAGCCGCCCGCTCGCCGCGGTTATCCCCCGAGCGTGTTTGCTTTGCTGCCCCGCTTGCTCGAGCGAAGCGGTCAGGGCGTGAACGGATCGATCACCGCCATTTATACGGTGCTCGTCGAGGGCTCTGACATGGATGAGCCGATCGCCGATGAGGTGCGGGGCGTCCTGGATGGACACATCGTGTT
>DASQDA010000956.1:0-4687 GCA_035634435.1 Polyangiaceae bacterium | reverse complement strand
GGAAGCTGGGGCCGAGAGCGCCGGCGGCGGCAGCAGCGCGGGCGGAAGCAGCAGCAACCCGGATCCCGTCGACACGGCCGGCGCGGGCGGCGGCGATGCGCCTCCCTCGCCGCCTCCTGGCACGTTGGCCTGCCGCGACGTGATCGCCGAACCGCTTCCGGCGCGGCTCGCGATCACCTCCGCGCAGGGTGGACCCGCTGCGCCGCCACCTGAAGAGACGCTCACCATCACCAAACAGGCACTGTTCAGGGAGTTCGAACGTCAGGGCTGCGGCAGCAGTGGCTGTCACGGTGGTGGCGACGCGCCGCTCGCAGTCTCGCCGCAGGCCTTCAAAGTGAGGCTGGGTTCCTTCGACCAGCGCCCTGACCTGGGCAGCGCATCGATGGAGCGGGTGCTGTCGAGCGATCCGTTCAAGGTGATGCCACCCGGCAGCGGCGACGGTTCAAAGCGCGGACCAGACGACCCGCTGCGACAGCTCGCTGAGCGGCTCCTGGCCTGGGAAGAAGCCGGCTTTCCACCGTCCTTCGAGATTCGCGTCGAAGCCGAGCCGGTGGATCCCGGTGAGGAGCTCCCCGGCGAGCCCTACCAGCTCTCGCCAGCGCTCGGGGCCAAGCTCACGAATCTCGGCAGCTGCGTCCCGAGCGTCGCCATGCTTTCGCAGGTCCCTGACGACGTCAGCGAAGAGATGCGAAAGAAGGACGCACTGTTCGCCAGTATCAACAGCTCAGAAGGTCTACCCGATACTCTGTCGGAGACCGATCTCGTGAGCCTGGATGCGGCGGTGCTCGCGCGCCGGCGCGTGTTCAGCTACGCGCCGACGTACACCTTGTTCTCGGACAACGCGGGCAAGATGCGCCACGTGCGCGTTCCTGCGGGCAAGGTCGTCCGCTACAACGACGCGACCAACGACTTCGACATCCCAGACAACACGCGCTTTTACAAGACCTTTCTCAAGCAGGTCACCGACAAGGACGGCCAAGTTGGTTACCGCAAGATGGAGACACGCATCATCGTGGTGCGTCAGGACGAGCCCCTCGAGGGGGGGGGCTACCGCACGCGCGCGCTGCGCGCTGCGTACGCCTGGGACAAGGACGAGCGCGTCGCGCGTCGCGTGAAAGACCCGCTGCGCAACGGTCAGCCCGCCGCCGACCGTCTCTGCGCCTACGTGGTGAACGAGACGCTCACGCGCGATCCCGAGAAGAACCCGGTCAGTGACGAGCTCAGCGAGCACTGCACGTTCATGACGGAGGAAGAGCTCGCGGACCCGAGCTCCGGTCAAATCCGGCACTACGCCATCCCCAGCACCCAGCGCTGCGACCAGTGCCACATGGGCGCTAACAATCATTCGTACATCCTCGGCTTCAACCCGTGGCAGGTCGATCGCCGCCCGGATGGCGAAGGCGGCGTCTACGAGCCACCCACCGAAGACGAGCTCACCCAGCTCACGCGGCTCACGGAGTACGGGGTTGTCAGCGGCCTAAAGCCGGGCCAGGCCAAGCTCGAAGAGTCTCAAGGCGAGCGCACGCCGCGCAACGAGTATGAGCTCAAAGCGCAAGCCTACATGATGGGCAATTGCGTATTCTGTCACAGCGGGCACGGCTTCCCAGTCGTGCAAAACGAGCTGCTCAAGGAGTTCGATCTCTACCCGAGTGAGACGGGCGGAGTCTTTCAGTTCGATCTGGAGCGGTACTCGCCGCGGGCGAAGGCCGGTAGCGCGCAGACTGTCCGCTTCCCCTACATAACCCCGACGTTCGGCGACGTGATGGCCGAGGGTGCAAACAAAGTTCTTCCGGACCGTTATCCGCCGCCAGTCCTCGACGCTGCTCCCGACTTCGACGTGAACACGTTCGACTTTACCTTTCTAGGCCCTTGGCGAAGTCTCATCTGGCGCAACGTCTACACACCGTTCACGTATGACGAGGACAACACCATTTTCGTGCACATGCCGCGCAATGTTCCCGGCTACGACTGCCGGGCGCAGAAGATCATGGCCGAATGGATGCTGAGCATTCCAAGCGGGCCAAAAGTCGTTGCATCGACCGTGCAGCCCGTGCGGGAGATTCGGGTCGAAGAGGCCGAATACGAGGCAGCCGTTCACGAGGCAAACCGGCGCCTTCTGGACTTCAACAAGAGCATCACCGGCGCCCACTGCCCCGAAGACGACGACATCGTCGAGCCTAAAGTTGTGCTTTCGAAGCGCGACTTCGCCACCAATCGGAAGCTGCGCGCCGCTCCCAAGGATGACGGCACTTTCAACAACCCTCGTTTGATCCCTGACCTCCCGTACTTGCTGCCCGACCAGGTCCCTGATCACGCCCACTGGGTACCCACGGACACCACTGATGCTCCGGGAAAATGGGTGCCCCGGCGACCGAATTGGGCAGCAGTGATCGCAAGCCGCGAAGTAGCGCCCACCGACCCCAAGCTTTCGCGCGTCATCGACGACCTGCAGAGCGTCAACCTGTCCGCAGAGCAACGTGAGTTTTCTCTCGATCCTGTGCCCTTGGGCCTTTGGCACGAAGCGTGTCAGGACAGCCCGGAGGTGGCTGATTCACCGCGCGTCGCAGACATGGTTGCTAGCCCGACCGCACCGCTGACGCGGTGGCTGAGGGGAACCGTCATGACTGGCGAAGAGGCGCTGTCCGGCGAGCCACGCGTGCACCTTCAGAGTCGGGGCGCAGCCGTGTTTCAGGCGATCTGCCAGAACTGCCATGGCAAGGCCGCTGATTCGCAGAGCCCGCTCGCCGCTACGCTGCTCGAGCTGACGGGGGGTCGAACGCGGGTTGCCAACTTCGTCGATGGTCTGTTCGGTCCGGTGTCGGCGCCGGGGGCGTATGCACGCGGGGAGTTCCTGGTCGATCGAGGCGCCACCCCAGAGGAGTGGCTGGCGCGCTATGTGCTTTTCATGGGGCTGGGCGGGACCGAGGCTGAGCTGCCAGCGGTGATCCTGAACTTGGTGGCGTCAAGCCCGTTCTATGGACAAACGATCAACTCGGGTGTCATCGGCGGCGATCCAAACATGCTCTTGTCCGCGCTGATCCAGTGCGAGAACGTGCTCAAGAGCTCTCGAGAGCTGCCCCGGCCAACAGGTGCAGGTCCGCCCACGCCGGGTCAAACGGTCGCGCTGGGACCGCTCATACCGAAAGGCGGCGGGTTGTTCACGTACTCCTCACACTATGAGCTTTGGGAGTCGCTTTGCTCGTTCGGCAACGAGCCCGTAGTTCAAGTCTTCGATGCGCGACCTGGAGGAGGGGAGCCCATCGCGCAAACGGATCGGTCCTACTATCGCGCGAGGGATGGCGCGGGGGATTTGCTCTACCCGAGCGACCACCCTGTCGGCACCGCGCGCGGCGTGATCGAAAGCGGAATCCAAGCGTCGAACACGCTTCCTTGGTGTCTGCGCGCGGAAGACCCGCAGCAAAGGACCGCTGTCCTGGACTGGGCGTCCAAGTCGGGCATCCCGCCTGAGCGCACCCCGCTTTGCCCCCCAGCGCTGTTTGCTCGCGCGTTTGACAAGGAGGTTCATCTGCTCGCGCTTGGGTCATACGGCGGCAAGGAGCCGGTGGCGTTCGGCAATCATGACTTCATCGAACGCTGGGTGCGTCGCGGCGCCTTCAACGCTGGCATTGCGGCCTTCCATTACCTGCGAGCCTTCACCAGCGGTGAAATCGAGCCCACTCCGGAATTCGACTTCTGCAAGGAGTGATTCAATGCAGCTCAGAGCTCACCACCGGTCCTGTGCGCGCTCGACCCTGGCTCGTGGCGCACGGCGCACGTTGCTCGCTCTGGCGGTGTTTGGGTTCGCCGCTGCCTGCTACCCGGAGCTCGCGCCTAGCGAAGCGCCGGCTGCGGACGGCTCAGGGGGAGGCGGCGCGCAGCCGTCCGAGGGCGGCGGCGGCACGATCGCGACCGAGGCCGGCGCCACGTCCGGCGGCGGCGATGCAGGGCCGGTGTGCGGCGACGGCGTGCTGCAGGAGCCAGAAGAGTGTGACGACAGCAACAAGCGCAGTCGCGATGGCTGCAGCGCACGCTGTCTAAGCGAGCCCGACGCCGAGGGCGCCTGCGGCGACGGCAAAGTGAGCCCGGGCGAGGACTGCGACGACGGCAATCTGCAACCGGGCGACGGCTGCAATCGGCTGTGCAAGCTCGAGGAGTGCGGCAACTCGACGCTGGACGCGGGTGAGGAGTGCGATCCGCCGCAGGCCGGCAGCTGCACCGAAACCTGCAAAGTCACCAGCGGCAACTGCGGCGACGCGGAGCTGCAAGCAGACGAGCTCGAGCAGTGCGACGACGGCAACGCTACCGCAGGTGACGGTTGTCACGATTGTCGGCTCGAGTGTGGCGACGCGCGTATCGACGCTGAGCTCGGCGAAGAGTGCGAGCCGGAATACTCCGAGCACTGCTCGGAAGACTGCCGTTGGCTGCCCGCATGCGGGGATGGTGAGGTGCAAGCCGTCGCCGGCGAGCAGTGTGATCCGAGCAACGGAGTGACGTGCGTCGAGTGCAAAACCGTTGTGCCGCCCCCACCGCCGTCAGAATGCAACGGCGGTGCAGGGAGCGGCGGCCCACTGGGTCAAGCGGGCGACTGCGGCTCGCCCGTTGAATGTGTGCCACGCACGAGCTCAGAGCGGGTGCAGAACGGCAGCTTTCAGTCGAGTGCCGCGGGCTGGGCGCCGCACGACCCGGC
>DASQDA010000955.1:0-2579 GCA_035634435.1 Polyangiaceae bacterium | reverse complement strand
GCTTGGCCACGGCACGGACAAGGGACACGGCGTCGCGCACTTCGATGGTCGTATCGTTCCTGAGCGTGTGCTGTTCGGAATTCGCTCTCTCTTCGGCCTACCGCATGCTCCCTTTCCGGCAGATGCCGCTAGGATTTAGATCCGCCTTCTAGCAAGGCCGGCCTTGCGGGTCGCTTTGGCTTTCCGATCGTGCGGCCTTCAGTTTCCTCACAATCCCGCTGTTCGAGTCTTCACCGCGCAGACGGATCATCCTCCCGAAGCGTTGGCCGCTTCCGTAATGAGGTGAGCGCGGCCACCGGTTCAAGCGGCCATCCGAGTCCAGAGAATCACACGAGCTCGCGATACACGACCTGCGCACTACGGGCGCGGCGGTGAAGTTCCTGTCGCTCGAGCCACTCCTCGGCCCGCTACCGAAGCTGAAGCTGAAGGGCATTGACTGGGTTGATCGTCGGCGGCGAGTCCGGCCCGTGCGCGCGACGATGGCCCCTGAGTGGCCCACGGAAATCCGCGATCAGTGCGCGAAGGCTGGCGTCGCCTTCTTCTTTAAGCAGTGGGGCGGCAAGAACAAGAAGAAGGCGGGCCGCATCCTCGAGGGCAAGACCTACGACGCGATGCCCGACACGGCGCCGACCATGCTGATCGCGCGCGCGCCACGCGCCCAGCGCTCATTGGCCATCGTGGGCTGAGAAACGCCACGGGTCCGCCGCGTGGACAGCGAGGCAGCCAGTCCGCGTACTCCGGCGAACAGCGGGAAGCAGGCCCTGCGCTTCGTGGTGACGTCGGGAACCATTCCGTTCCGCAGCACGCGGAACGGAATGCTTCGCGGAACGAAGACTTGCTCTGCGTACCGTCTTATGCGGCGTTCCACGGCATGCGGAACGCTCCGCTTCGCGGAACAGTACTCCGGCAGGCGCTCGAAAGCGTACGCCGCCGGCTGCCGCCGGGCTGGACCGCCCAGGACCGGGCAGACGCCACGCTGCGGCTCTGCGGGCCGGATCGCCGTAGCGTTGACCTGCGTGTCATCGTCCGCAAGGGGCTCGTTCCGCGCGATGTACCGGCGCTCCTCTCCCGAACGCACATGCCGGTGATGGTGGTCGCCTCCTACCTCGGCGAGCGAGCCCGCGAGCTGCTCTCCCAGGGAGGCGCGAGCTACGCCGACGCAACGGGCAACGTGCGTGTCGTCGTGAGCAGCCCGGCCATCTTCCTGGAAGGCGTGGGCGCCGAACAGGACCCGGAGCGAGCGCCGCGCCCGCTCCACAGCCTGCGTGGTGCCGCCGCTGGGCGCGTCGTGCGTGCTCTCGTCGAGCTTGGGCTCCCGCAAGGCGTGCGCGAGCTGGCGGCTGCAGCGGCGACGCCTCTCGGCACCGTCTCTCGTGTCGTGAGCTTCCTGGAGGTCGAAGCGCTCCTGACGCGCGACGACAAGAAGCGGATCGTGGCCGTCGATGCCGTGGCGCTGCTCTTGCGGTGGGCCTCACGAAGAGCAACGAGCTGCACAAGCTGCTCGAGCCTCGGGGGCTGGCTGCCCTCTGGCCGAAACTCGACCGGCTCCCACGCTACGCCGCAACGGGCTCGACGGCGGGGCCTGGTATAGCGCCGACGCGGATCGCGATGCTCTACGTGGACGACCCGGAGGCCGCCGCAGGCTCACTCGATCTGGTGCCCGCCGAGGCCGGCGCGAACGTGTGGCTGCTGCGCCCCTACGACGATGTGGTCTTCGAACGAACGCGTCACCGCGCACTGATGGTTGGTGACACCACGGTAGATGTCGTCACGGTGTCCGCCGCGCAGGCGGTGGTGGACTTGCTATCGAGCCCCGGGCGAGGCCCGCAGGAGGCCGAAGCGCTGCTGGAGAAGTTGAAGGAATTCCCGCATGCGCCTGAACCGTAACGGGCTCGACGACGAACCGCTCCTCGCCGAGGGCCTGTTGGCGGCTCGCTTCAGCCTCGCCGTGAAACCGGGGACTTGGGCTAGTAGGTAGGCGCCGTCGCGCTCCGCGTTCGAAGAGCTTCACCTCAGTGCGGTGAGCAGATCGCCGACGAGCGCTTCGAACTGCGCGCCGATCTGCTCAGCGTTGCCGACGACCCCGGCCGAGCGGATCGCCATCTCGACGCCGACGTTCCGGGGCTTGGCGAATTGCGCCTCGAGCAGGTCGCGTCCGCGTCGTGCGGCTTCGTCGGAGCGCTTGTCGCCGAGGAGGCTCGCGTAGCGAGCGGCTAGATCCTCGGTTTCGGTACCGAGCAGCAAGCGCAGCACGTCGAGCGCGTCCTTGTCGCTCGCGCGGTCGGAGCCCTTGCGGTCGTGGATCTTGTGGACCTTCGCGACGAGCAGCGCAGCCGCGCCGGCGACGCGAACATCGACGGTCCGCGCGTCACCCTCCTCCAACGCGGCGAGGTTCATGACGTCGGCGTCGACGATGGCCCCGTCCAGCCCGCGCACGATGCGGGCGACGCGGACGTCGTGCCCAGGAAGCCGCGCAGCGCGGCGCCCGCTGCCGGGGCTGAACGACGCAGGGACGAGCAGGTCGACCGCGATGTTCGCCTCGACCTGCTTGCTGGTCTTGCGCCTCGTGAGCCAGACGC
>DASQDA010000954.1:0-3261 GCA_035634435.1 Polyangiaceae bacterium | reverse complement strand
TGCTGGCGCGCTCGCCGCCTCTGGCGGTTCGCTCGGCGGTGCAGGCGCAGGGAATGCCGGCGGCGTGGGCGGCGCGGGGGCGCCGAGCGGGGCGGTCGGTGGCTCGGCAGGCGCCGCCACCTCAGGCGGCTCGCCAAGCTCTGGAGGCGCGGGAGCAAGCGGCGCGCCCGACGAGGCCGGGGCCGCGGGCATGACGGGCGGCACGGAGCCGCTCGAGCCCGTGGAGGGAAGCTATGGACAGCGACGCGCGCTACCCGACGCCAACTCCGAGATGGCCGTGGCGGAGGTGAACGGTAAGATCTACGTGCTTGGCGGCTATCCTTCGAGCCGCGTCGTGCAGTCCACGTTTCAGGTCTACGATATTGCGAGCGATAGCTGGTCGAAGGCAGCGCCGTATCCGGTCACCATTCATCACCCTGTGTTGGTGGGAGTGGGCGGTAAGGTGTACAGCATCGGCGGGCAGACCTCATTGCAAGGCGCCGCCGACACGGCTCGAGCCCTCGCCTACGATCCCAGCTCGGATGTTTGGGCCGAGCTCAGTCCGATGCCTACTGCGCGCGGCGCGGGCGCAGCTGCCGTCATCGACGACCAAGTCTACGTCGTGGGTGGACGCCCGCCCGCTGGCAATGCCTTCGAAGTGTACGACATCAGCGACAACGCCTGGACCGAGCTGCCTGACTTGCCTCAGGCCTTCGCCGATCGCAATCACCTGGCCGCCGCCGCGCTCGGGGGCAGGGTGTACGTTGCGGGCGGGCGCTACAACGGCGGCAGCTTCTCCGATCCGATCACGGCGTCACTCGACATCTTCGACCCGCAGACGCGCACGTGGAGCGCGGGCGCTCCGATGTTGCGACCCCGCGGCGGGGTAAATGGCGTTGCGGCGCGCGGCTGCTTTTTCGTCTGGGGTGGTGAAGGCACCGGGACGGGTGAGCCGAACGACGTCTTTCCCGATCACGACGTCTATAATCCGCGCACCAACACCTGGACCCGCTTGCCGCCGCTGCCCACCCCGGTGCACGGCGTCACCGGAGCCGCGTTCGTCGATGGCCTCATCTACATGCCGGGGGGCGGGACACGCTCCGGCGGAAGTAGCGGCAGCCCGATATTTCAGGTGTATCGCCCCGCCGTCGCGTGCGAGTGAGTGAGCGGGCACGCAGGGTCCGTTTCAAGTCGACAGCGGGTGAGCGAAGCGCGCCAGGTGAGCTCGTGTGCAGCGCACGCCACGGGTTCCGCCAAAGCAGCGACTCAAGAGCTACGGCTCGCACATCGCCGACTCACTCGTGCTGGATAAGCACGCTCTGGTCGCGGCAGAGCAGGGCCTGGGCACGTTCGCATGTGCGCTGCAGAGCCCGCCTTTGGGCCACAGCGCGCGCGCACCACCTAGGCTCCGTCCTCGGTCAAACCGAGGGCGCGCTTCCACTCTGGCGTGGGCAGCACCAGGCGGCGCTGCTGGAGATCGAACAGGCCCATGACGAAGCGCGCCTCACAGCAGAGCGTGCTGCCGTGCTTGAACATCTGCTGAACCATCGTGCCCACCTTTCCGGCGTAGCTCTCGACCCAGCTACGGATCACGATGCTCTCGCGGTTCAGCAGCTCGCGTTTGAACTTCAGGTGTGCCTCGAGGATCGTCGGCCCTTGGCCGAGCTTCTGGATCGTCGCCAGCCCGTAGCCGTTCCGCGTGATCCAATCCCAGCGCGCCGCTTCGAAGAGATCCAGGTACGTCGCATTATTGACGTGGCCGAACGTGTCCAGGTGGCGTTCGACGATTAGGACTTCGAGCTCGTGCACGGAGGCAGCCATGGCCGCTGTCTAACACGCCGGCAGGGCGGCCGCCGCGCGCTCACAGCGCGGGTCAGCTCCGCAATCGTGCCGGCGAAACAGCTCAGGAAACGCCGGTCGGAAGCGAAGGACCGCTTCGTGAGCGCCAGATCTTGCGTTCGTCCTCGAACAGTCGCCACAGCCTGCGCTGCTCCTGCATGAAAGCGCCGTAGGTGCGCGGCACACGCGAGTCGCGGGCGAACGCCAGGAGCACGCGCAACGCGGCCTCGGCGTCATCCGCCGCGCGATGCGCTTGTGGGATCTCGATGCCGAGTCGCAGGCTCACCTCGCCAAGCGACTTGCTCTTCTCGGTGCGCTGCAGCTCGCGCGCCCACACCAGCGGATCGATCCACTCGACGGTCCTGCGCACCGCCGGCGGCTGTCGCAGAGCCGCGCCAGCGAGGCGGCCGAGCTCGGCCATTAGCACCTTGCGATCGTATTCGGCGTTGTAAGCGAGCGGGACGGCGCCCTCCATCTCGTGCAGCACCTCGTCGGCTACCTCGGCGAACGACGGCTTGCCCGCAACGTCTGCGTCACCGATGCCATGCACGGCAAAGGCCTCCTCGGGAATGGGACGTCCCGGATTGACCAACCAGCTCTTGCGTGCGCAAACGCCGTTGCCGTCCCAGGTGATGCAGGCAATTTCCACGATGCGATCGAGCGTCGGGTCGCGCCCCGTGGTCTCGGTGTCGATCGACACGACGCGCAGATTGCTCATCGAATGATCGCCCGCAAACTCATCGGCCAGCCCGCTGGCGACGATGCGGAGAAGATGCGCAATGCCCGGATAGTGGCGGCCGGTTGGAAAACACCCCGCGAGCTCGACCCCATGCCTCATGGGCGGGCGGATCCGCTCGGCGCAGTGTTCGTGGCCGGAACCTTCGCTGAGCCCGCTGGAGCCGCGGGGCTGCTGGACGCCGCGGCGGGGGTTGCTGCGCGTTTTGCCTGCCCGGCGCCAACGGAAGGGGCAGGCGGCGTGGGCGAGCTCGCCGGGCGCGTACCGCCGGCGAGCTCGATTTCGAGCTTTACCCACTCCTCGAGCTCTTCGGCGAAGTCGGGCGTCGGTGGGAACAAGCGACCATTGATGAACAGCGAAGGCGTGCTCTTGAGCTCCAGCGCCTCGCCTTGCTTGCGGTCCCGAGCGACGAAGTCAGCCGTGCTTTCGCTGTCGCGATCTTGGGCGAAGCGGGGCATCTCGAGCCCGACGCCTTTCGCGAGCTGCTCAATCTTAGCCGGATCGAGCTTGTCTTGATTGTCGAACAGCGCGCCGTGTAGCTCCCAGAACTTGCCTTGCCGCTGCGCGGCCACGGCTGCGCGGGCCGCCTTCTCGGCGTTCGGGTGCATGCTGAGCGGGAAGTGCTTGAACACGACGCGTACGTCGTTCGGGTAACGCTTGACGAGCTCGTCCACCAGCGTGCGCGCGGAGGCACACGCGGGGCACTC
>DASQDA010000953.1:0-5748 GCA_035634435.1 Polyangiaceae bacterium | reverse complement strand
TTCCTCATCGAGATCTGTCGAAAGACGTCCTGCGGGTTCACGATGTTCGCTGTCCGGCCTCCAAGATCCGCGCGGTGTCGCGCCGATCGGTCGGCGCGGAAAATCTCTACGTACTCGACGCCTGCGGCGTGGCCGTGGAGGTGGAAGAGGGAACTCAGCGTGATGGACGCACCTCCGTGCTGGTGCCCGCAAGGTTCTCCGCCAGCTGCTGCCTGTCACGTCGCAGCCCGGCTTGGGCTATCTCGTCGCGCCAAACTCGGTAGTGGGCCTCAATGCTAGCCTCGTGCGTGCGTGCGTGTCGCTTGTTCTAGAGCTCGGCAACTACTGACGCTTCGAAGCTCAATCGCCCGAGGTGGCGGGTCGAGCGATGACCCCGAGCTGCTGAAGCACGCCGAGCCGATCGACCTCATTGCGGGCGCTCACGAGCTGTCCGTCGCGTAGGTGGAAGATCACGATGCCTGTATTCGTCACGGGCTTGTGCGTCGCGGCGAACCCCTGAAAGGGCGCCGCGTGCGTGCCGCGCCAGGTCCAGCGCACGGCGATACGCTCACCCTCGGCGATGAGCTCCTCGACGGCGAAATGGATGTCCGGAAAGGCGCCACGCAGGCCCGCTATCGTGCCCGCAAACCCGGCGGGGCCGCGCTCGCCCTGCCCGCCGATGAACTCGGCTGCCACGAGCTCAGCGACCAGCGCGGAGTTTCCTTGGTTGAAGCACTCTTCATACAGACGGCGCACCGTTCGTTTGTTGCGAGCCGCCGGGTCCGCGGCGCTCTGTGCCACCGAGGCCTCGTCGCTGCTTTGGTGTGAGACGGCCGATGTTACCTGGATGGTGGGCGGGAGACTTGCGACAGGCATGGGGGACCTCTGTGTAAAGCTGGCCGGGCGGGATGGCGCACCGCACTGATTCAGAGCGATGAGCAGCATGGGCAGCAGACTTGTTCGCCACATGAGCAAAAGCTAGGCGGCCTGCGGCCCAACGCCTTGGACGAATTCAGTGCGCGATCTTCTCCGTCGCGCGAGCACCCCGCGCCGGGATGTGGCTAGCTTCCAGCATGCGCGTGACGCTCTACCCCCCGAGTGAGCTGCTCGCCCCCTATCTTCAGTCGTTCACGGTGGTCGAGAGCCACGAGCCACAAACGCGCACCCTCGTTCCCGACGCCTGCATCGTGGTGGGTTTTCGCTATGCGGGCGCCGCTGCGCTCGTGCGCGGCGACACACGCCAGGAGCTGCCAAACGCCACCTTCACCGGTCTGCGCGATCAGGCTCGCTGCATGTGCACGGCCGCCGACAGTGGCGTGCTGCTGGCCAGGTTTCGCGCGGGCGCGGCGGCCGCGTTCTTCCAGCGACCGCTGCACACTACCTTCGGCAGCGCTCTCGCTCTCGAGGCACTGGCGCCCGCGCCCGAGGTTCGGCGCACCATCGAGGCCGTCACGGGCGCAGCCGACGATGCGGCGCGCATCGCTGTCCTCGAAAGGTTCTTGCTCGAGCGTTTGCGCTCGGTGGCTCACGACGCGCTGGTGAGCTCGGCGCTCCGAGCGATCGAGCGGGAGCCCGTTTCAACGCGCGTCGGCGTGCTTGCCCGTCAGCTTGGAATCAGCTGCGACCGGCTGGAGAAACGCTTCCGCAGGGTCGTGGGTGCGTCGCCCAAACGTTTCGCGCGCATCCTGCGCTTGCGCCGGAGTGTCGATCTTTACCCTTCCGCATCGAACCTCACCGAGCTGGCCATCGCAGCTGGTTACTGCGACCAATCCCATTTCATCCGTGAGTTCCGCGCGTTCACGGGCGAGCCGCCGAGCCGCTTCTTCGGCTCGGTCCCCTACTGCTGAGCGCGCCCTCACGGAACGAGCACCCGGTTGAGGTGGCGTGCGTAACGCTTCAGCTCGGCGGAGTCGATCGCGCCCGAGGTCGTGCGCATCACGATGAGCGCGCCGACGAACGCTGCTCGGGCCCCTTGCTCGGCGGAGCCGACTACGTGGACGTGAAAACGGCGGACAGCAGCGTGAGCTTGCGCGAGTTCGTCGCTGCCATGCTGGCGTACGAGCCGTGGTGGGTGCGCTGGCTGTTCAAGGTACGCGGGCAACTCGTCCGCCTCATCGGGTTGCGACAGCCGTCCTTGCCGCCGGCACCACGATGGACGGCGGCGGACGTACCCACCGAGTCCTTTTCACCACTGGGTCGTAGTTGGCATGGCTCGCTCTGGAGCCCGGGGCCTGCTGGTCGCCCCAGCCGACGGATTCTGCTAGCGTTCGGGGTCGACCAGCAGCTGCGGCGGCTTTTCCGCTGCCCGAAAAGAGGATCAGATGAATCAGGGATATCCGACATCGTCTCAGGGCGCGTGGTCCGGCGCGAAGGTTGACCCTCGGGCCGCTTTCATCACCCGCACCTATAACCACCTGTTCGGCGCCGTCGTGCTGTTCACGTTGATCGAGCTTGCCCTCTTCCAGAGCGGGGCCGCAGCCACGATCGCGGGCGCGATGGCCGGCACCAGCTGGCTGCTGGTGCTCGGCGGTTTCATGCTCGTCAGCTGGCTTGCCAGCCGCGTCGCGTCGGGTTCGGCCTCAATGCCCGCGCAGTACGCCGCGCTCGGCGGCTTCGTACTGGCACAGGCAATCATCTTCGTGCCGCTACTCTTCATGGCCAACACGTACGCGCCCGGCACGATTCAGAGCGCGGGCATGGTGACGGTGGTTGGGTTCGCCGGGCTCACCGCGGTGGTGTTCACGACCCGCAAGGACTTCTCTTTTCTAGGGGGCCTCTTGCGTTGGGGTGGCATCGTCGCGCTGGTCATGATCGCCGCGGGCGTGTTGTTCGGCTTCCAGCTGGGCACGTTCTTCAGTGTGGCAATGGTCGGCTTCGCGGGGGCGGCGATCCTCTTCGACACGTCCAACGTGCTGCATCACTTCCCGGAAGACCGCTATGTCGCCGCAGCGCTGCAGCTGTTCTCGTCGGTAGCGTTGATGTTCTGGTACGTGTTGCGCTTGTTCGTCGGCTCGCGCGAGTAAGCACCCCAGGGCAAACGCCCAAGAGCTTCAGCGGCTTCTTGGGCGCGCTCTGGAGCGGGCGAGCGCGCCGCGGTCAGCGCTCGCGTCTCCGCTGCCAACGTGACCAGGTTTCCGTTGAGGCTCGTTCAAGCCGCCCCCACTTGCTGCGTCGAGCAGGTCTCGCGACCGCAGTCGCGGTTCGCGTGTAATGGAGGACGCGGAGCTACGTCGGCAGGTTGACGCATCGTTCGATGCGCGGAGAAAGCGAGCCAACTCATGAGCAAGTCCACTCAATGCGCGTGTAAAACCGACAAAGCGAGCTGCTCCTGCAGCGTGAAGACCAGCAGCGGCTGCCCCTGTTCCCCCGTCTGTGCGTGTGCCATCTGCACGTGCGCCGGCAGCTCGGCGGCGCCGACCCGCGCCTGAGCAGCCGCGGGACGCCCAGCGACGAACCGCTGGGCGTCCCCGCCCCCCTCAGCTGGGAGCTGGAACGCAACTCGTGCACGCGTGTTGTTTACCGCGGGCCGGGCGGAACTAGAGCACATCCGCCTACATGAGTGTCTTTACCCACGGGCCCGTGCTGATGCAGACACACGGCACCCCGCACACCTTCGCAGCGTCGAGCGCACATCCCCCAGCACTCGGCGGGCAGTCGCGTGCGCGTGTCAGTCGCAGTGTGCCGTTGGCAACGCACGGATTGTAGCGTTGCTGGTTTATACCATTCCGCGACCGCGCAGCGGACGCGGCGCATCGTGCCTCGCTGCCGACATCAAACGCCCCCCGTGGTCGAATCAAATTGCGCAGCGACGCCAACACTGGTTACCTTCTCGCCAACTTAGGGGCTTGTCGAAATTCCTGGTGAGACTCGCAGTCTCGCCGGCAGCGAGCTCCGTTTGGTGTGGGAGCCGTCATGCACAGTATTTTCGCTCACCTCTTGCTAATGCCATTGGTACGCACCACTTTCGCCCTCTTTCTGCTCATCGGAGTGGTCGGGTGCGGAGACGACGATTCACCGGATCCCTTCCCTTCCCCAGGGGCGGCCGGCGAGTCGGGAGCGGGCGGTGAGGGTGGTGACGGCCAAGGAGAGGGTGGCAGCTCCGGATCACCCGACACGGCTGGAGCCGGCGGTCAGGGCGGTCACGGCGGTCACGGCGCTCAGGGCGGCGAAGGCGGTCAGGTCGGAACGAGCGGAATTACCGTCACTGCCGCCAGCGGCGAGACGACCGAAGATGGCGGCCAAGTGACGTTCACGGTGGTGCTCGACTCAGAGCCCGCTGCCGGCGTCGTGCTGGCGTTGGCGTCAGACGACCCGAGCGAGGGCACGACGGATGTCGAAGCCCTCACGTTCACACCCGACAATTGGGACGCCCCGCAGACGGTCACCGTCACCGGGCAGGACGACGACGAGGAAGACGGCAGCCAGGACTACAACGTTGTCTTCGAAGCTGCCGTCAGCGACGATCCGGCTTACAGCGGCCTCGAGCTGGAGGCCCTCCCGCTCACGAACGTCGATGACGACACGGCCGGCATCACGGTCAGCCCGCTCATTGGATCGACCAGCGAGAACGGCGAAACGGCCAGCTTCCTCGTGGTGTTGAACGCCATGCCCATGGCGGACGTCACAATCGAGCTCGCTTCGAACAATACGAGCGAGGGCACGCTCGCTCTGAGCAGCTTGGTCTTCACACCCGATAACTGGGACGTCGCGCAGGAGGTCGTGGTCACGGGGGTCGATGATGACGTGGTGGACCCAGCGGCCGAGTACGGCATCGAGTTCGCAGCTAGCGCGAGTGACGATCCCGCATACGACGGCCTCGCGCTGGACGCCGTGCAGGTGGTCAACATCGACAACGACAGCGCCGGCGTCACCGTGAGCCCGCTGGTCGGCAGCACCAGCGAGGAGGGCAATGTCGCCACGTTCACGGTTCGGTTGAGCTCCGCGCCCCGCGCCGACGTCACGATCGGGCTGAGCTCGGACGACGAGGACGAAGGCACGGTAGCCCCTCAGAGCCTGGTTTTCACCGCCCAGAACTGGGCAGCCCCCAGGACCGTCACGATCACCGGTGTCGATGACGACGTTGCTGACGGAAACCAGCCCTACTCGATCGTCTTTGCAGCAACGACCAGCACGGACGCGGCGTACGCTGGGCTGACGCCCGCGTCTGTCGCGGTCATCAACGTCGACGACGAGACGGCGGGGTTCACGTTAACGGCCATCAGCGGCACCACCAGCGAAGAGGAAACGACGGCGACGTTCACCATTCGCCTCACGTCTCAGCCAACGGCCGAGGTGGCCCTGACCCTGGACTCGAACGACCCGACGGAGGGCACCGTCAGCCCGTCGTCGCTGACCTTCACCGCCGTCAATTGGAACGCTCCGCGGACGGTGACGGTGACCGGCGTCAACGACAGCATCGCAGACGGGAACCGCACGTATGCCGTCGTGTTCACCCCCGCAACGAGCACCGACCCCGACTACGCGGGCATGAGGCCCGCCAACGTCAGTGTCACCAACGTAGACGACGAGACGGCTGGCTTCACCGTCAGCGTCCTCGACGCCACCACCTCCGAAGCGGGCGGTCGGGCGCAGGTCTCGGTGCGGCTCACGTCCGAGCCCAGCGCGAACGTCGTGCTGACATTCGCTTCCAGCGATCCAACCGAGGCCACCATCGCGAGCAGCTCGAGCTTGACGTTCACACCCGTCAACTGGAACGCGCCACAGATCATCACGCTGGAAGGCGTCGATGACGTCAACGCCGACGCTGAC
>DASQDA010000952.1:0-9172 GCA_035634435.1 Polyangiaceae bacterium | reverse complement strand
GTGGATTCCGACAGTGATCTCTATGATCTGTTCGCCGAGGGCACCATCTCGGAGGCGACACTGGACACGCTGCTCGCCCTGCTGCGCAGCCGTGTCGATCTCAACGCCGCCAGCCGTGATGAGATCTACGTGCTGCCCGGCTTGAGCTACGTCAATGTGGAAAGCATCCTGGAGTATCGAGCCCTTGTCGGAGTAATAGGCGACCCCGCTGACCTCGCGCGTGACGAAGTGCTGGCTCCCGCAGAGGTGGCGAGGCTGCGGCCCTTCTGGCGCGCAAGGCGAAAAGCAAAGCACCCGAAGCACACGAGCGGCCGCCTGCAGCTGCAGTCCCGCAGCATGACCGGTGACCACGTGGCCCCGCCTGTGCGTTTCAGCGGCCGGCTACAGCTCCCGCAAGGCCTGGCGGCAGGAGGCTCGCTGGTGAGCACGCGCTTGCGCTTGGGCAAGACCCGCTCCGCGTCGACTCACCGAGCTCTTCTGACGCAGCCCGCCCGCTATCGCCTGGAGGTCGCCAAGTACTTCGCCCAGTGGAAGACAGCGCAGCACTCGGTCGTGGTCGGCACCTTCCGAGTCGGTTTTGCCGAACGGCTCACGCTCGACAACACGCGGCGGGTGGAGCCGAGCGGCATCTACCCCGACGAGCTGGTGCATCAACCGACCGCCTCGACGCGGTGGTGTCGCTATTCCGGCGCGGACGGCGGATGCACCGAGCAGGGCCCTTACGTCACTCCGGATTTCAGCTTTCAGCCGGGGTTTCGTGGTGTGGCGGCGGGCGTGACAGGGCTCACTTTGGGGCCCAAGGCGCGGCTTTCGCTCCACGGCTTCGCTGCTCACACTCCGCGTTCGGTCTACCAGTACGAGGTCTACGACCGCGCGCTCTGCGCCGACCCGCGCGAAGCCTCCGACAGGTGCGCCGCACCTCCCGTTCTCGAAGCCCCCGGTGGCACGCGGAGATACGCCTTCGTGACGTTGCCGCACGTCTATGACGAGCTCGCGGCGGGCGGCAACGCGACACTGGAGCTCGGTGACGCAAGCGAGCTTGGCTTGACTGGGTACTATGCGCAGCCCAGCTGGCGCATACGCGGGGTCTCACTGGACTTTCAAGAGTGGAGTCGCTACCCGTTCGGCGGCGGCTTTGGAGCGCTGGGCCTCAGCGCGGCAACGCGCAGCGACGCGGTGCGTTTCTTCATCGAAGTGGCGCGCAGCTTCGATCGCAAGGCGCCCCGCAGCGGCGGATTCGGAGTGATTCAGCGCTCGGTCTACGCCGCTGGCAATCACGAGCTCGAGCTCTCGCTCAGGTACTACGGCGCAAGCTTCGACAACCCATACGCGCGTCCCATCTCGACGCCGAACGAGCTCGATGGGCTGAGCGCACGTAACGAGATTGGCGTTCGCCTGCGCTACTTCGCCAGCGTGACGCCCGCGCTGCGCCTGCGGTCCAGCGTCGATGTCTCGTTGCTACCGAGCGACGGCCGTGTGCCGAACAGCGCGGGCACCGCCAGGATGGACCTGTCGGCCCGCGCCGACTGGAAGCCTCTGCCGCGGATGGAGCTGGCTGGGTGGTTCGAGCACGTCAACAAGGACCTGCGACGCAATGGCCGGGGACTCTGCTACGACGTGCCCGCCCAAGAGCGGGGCCCAGCCGTCCTTTCCGAGCTGCGCGCCTGCCACGGGGAGCTGCACCAGCTGACCGCACGCGTGGCAACGCAACCTCTGGAAGCGCATCTCGAAGTCAACTTGCAATATACACACGCGCTCGTCAGCGATCCGAGGTACGCGCGCTGGTTCAGGCAAGCCGCTAGTATCATGGGCGAGCTGAGCTCGCGCCCTTTGCCGACGCTGCGGCTCCGCGCGCGCTCACGCTATGTGACTCGAGCTCTGGGGAACGACCGCTATCTCGAACGCTCGCTGGCCAGTTTCTTCGATGTGACGTATGGTCCCGGACGGCTCCTCGAGGCGCGGGCTCGTTACGCCCGGATCGCGCACCTCGATGCGCGGGAAAGCACGCTGACGCGTCGCCCGAATCCCGAGCACGTGGTGCAGCTCGAGCTCGAGAGCCGCTTCTGAGCGGCCGAGTCCGCAACTATGGCCGGTGCCGGCCCGATGCAGTGGTTCATGTGGCGGCGCACCAGCGAGCTCTCTTGGCTGATACTCCCGCTCGTCGGCTGGCATGGCGCATCCTGCGCTCCGATAGACGCAGCGCTCGAGCCCGCCTGCAAAGACCGGCTCGCGGGCGATCTGGTGATCACCGAGATTATGGCGGACCCGGAGGGTGACGACGCAGTCGGCGAGTACATCGAGCTTTACAACGCCACCGCGGGTAACATTCAGCTCGCAGGACTGACGCTCCTCAACGCCTCATCTGGGGGCGCGGGCGAGACGAGCGCGGCCGTTGCTTCCGCCCTCGTGCCAGCCGGCGCCTACGTGGTGCTCCACGCTGGCCAGCGCGAGCACGCCGCCGCTCATCTGGCGGCGAGTTACGGCAGTCAGCTCGGGGCGTTGCGCAACGCAAGCGGAAGGGTGGGGCTCGCGTGCGGCGGCAAGCTGATCGATTCGGTGACTTATGCCGACGTGAACGCGGGTCGTGCACGCGAGCTCGACGGCGCGTTGGTTCCCGATTCGGCCGCGAACGACGACGCGAGCCGCTGGTGCGAGGCCAGCACGCCTATGGTGGAAACCGCGACAGCTGCGCCGAGCTTCGGATCTCCAGGCAAGGCCAACTCACCCTGCATCGACGCAGCCGTCACGCGCTGTCTGGACGCCCACAGCGGCACGCTGCGAGCCACCAGCGGGGTCGAGGAAGGCGACCTCATCGTGTCGGAGCTGATGGCGGACCCCGCGGCAGTCAGCAACGCGGCCGGCGAGTGGTTCGAGCTCTACGCCCACCGAGACGTCGACCTCAATGGGCTGACGCTGCGCTCTGGCAGCAGCAAGACGAGCCTTTCAGCGCCGAGCTGTTTGCAGCTCCGCGCCGGCACCTACGCGCTCTTGGCGCGCAGCGACCAGCCGAACACCAACGGCGGTCTCGGCGGGGTGACCGCGGAGGTCAACCTCGCGCTCGCGAACGGCGCCTCCTTCCTTTCAATCGAGAGCGGTAGCTCGATGGTGGATGAGGTCTCCTGGACGTCGACCAGGAAGGGAGTCGCACTGCAGCTCTCGTCCGAAGCGCTGCTGGCGTCCCCTACGGAGCGCCAGAGCTCGTTCTGCTGGGCTACGCAGTCAACCGATAGCGGGGATCTCGGCAGCCCCGGCGCGCCAAACGAACGCTGCTCCAGCGCCACGCACGCTGGGGAACAGTGCATTCAGCTGGGCCGCGACGAGCCATCGCAGCGCGTGAAGCCGCTGCCGGGCGACCTGATTCTGACGGAGCTCATGCCGCACAGCAAGCAAGTGCCCGATGCGGATGGCGAGTGGTTCGAGGTGTTTGCCCGTCGCACCGTCGATCTCAACGGGCTGGAGCTTGCCAACGAGGGAAGTGGGACGACAACCCTCGCCGCTGCTGAGTGTTTGCGAGCAGAGGCCGGCAGCTATCTGGTATTCGCGCGCAAGCCGGATCCCTTCGTCAACGGTGGCTTGCCTCCGGTGATCGCCACGTTCGGCATGACGCTGGCAAACAGCGGCGCGCGTGCTGTCGTGCTCAGGAGCGAAGGGGTCGTGATTGATCGAGCCGCGTACAGCGCAGCTCCCGCAGGAGTGTCACTGCAGCTGTCAGCCGTTGCACTCGAGCAAGGCGGAGTCCCCGTGGCCGCGAGCTGGTGCGCAACACCGGTCACCCACAGCTATGGTTTGGGCGATCGCGGCAGCCCGGGCGCCGAGAACGTGGTCTGCGGGGGCGGCGGAGGCGAGGGCGGCAGCACGAATTTGAGCGCGGGCGGCGCGAGCAGCGCCTGGCCGGGGGCGGCAGGCGCGGGGGGTGCGGACGGCTCAGCGGGGGCTGACGGCTCGTCGGGAGCCGAAGGGGGCGGTGCAAGCGGAAGCAGCGCGCAATCCGAGGGTTTCTGTGTCGATCCGCTGAGCGGTGTGCAGCGGCCGCCCGTGGCGCCTGCGGTGGGCGATCTCCACATCACCGAGATCATGGCGGCACCGAGCGTGAACAATGGCGCGGAAGGCGAGTGGTTCGAGGTGCTGGCAACGGCCGCGGTCGATCTGAACGGATTGATCGTCCGCAACGAGCGCGGCAGCAACACGGCCTTACAAGCGCCCAGCTGCCTGGCTGTTGCGGCGGGGGATTGGCTACTCTTCGCGCGCAGTGACGATCCTGAGGTCAACGGCGGGCTTCCGCCGGCAAAGGTCCTGTTTGGCCTCGCGCTGGCCGATACGGCCACCAGCAGTTACCCGGAACGCACCCTCGCGCTCTGGATGGACGAGACCGAGATCGCACGAGCGGCATGGAGCCAGAGCACTCGAGGCGTCGCACGGCAACTCTCGTCCGACGGGCTCGCGACCGACCCAGAGCTCTCGGTGTGGTGCGCCGCGAGCAACGCGGCCGTCTTCGGCGCGGCGGACCGCGGCACGCCCGGCCGGGAAAACGAGCACTGCCCATGAGACTCGGCGGGCGCGCCGCCGCTCTTTCGGCGGCGCTGCTTCAAGCTTGCGGAGACAACACCTGCGGACCGGCCGACGCTGTGGTGGCCCGCGTCATCGATGGGGACACGATCGAGCTCGCGGGTGGAGAACGCGTGAGGTACTTGCTAATCGACGCCCCCGAAACAAGCGCCGCGCGCAAGCCAGAGTGTTACGGCGCGGAGGCTCGCGCGTTCAACCGGACGCTCGTGGAGAACCGCAGCGTGCAATTACGCTACGACGAGCCGTGCAGCGACCACTTCGGCCGCCTGCTGGCGTTCGTGTTCGTGGACGGCCAGTCGGTAAGCGAGCTGCTCGTTCAGCGCGGCTACGCGTGTGTCCTCCACATCCCCCCGTCGGGTGATGCCCAGGTGAGCAAGCTCACGAGCTTGGAAACGCAGGCCGCGGCCGGGCGTCGCGGGCTGTGGGGATACTGCAACGCGAATCCCTGTCGCTGAGGGACTTCGGAGCGTGGAGACGCTAACCTCGGCAGGTGCCGCCCGACGACGCGTTCTCGAAGCAATCCGCCCAAACGCCTGCTCCCCTGGGCGACGCTGCAGCAGAGCTGCAAAGAGCTCCCAGTGTATCCGCCGGCGCTTCGACCCCGCCCCCCGGCTCCTCGCTTTGGCGACTGTGGTCGGGAGCAGCGCGGAGGCTGGAGGATTTCAAGCTGCTGCAGGGCCCGCGTCGGCGCTTGGAAGAGCTGGCCCGCGTCGTGCGGATCTGCGCCGAATTCCTGCGCGGCTTCCGCGCCCTCCACTTTGTCGGCCCATGCGTGACGGTCTTCGGCTCGGCCCGCTTGGCTGACGATCATCACTACTACTCGCTGGCAAGGGCGCTCGGCGGACGCCTTGCCGAGCTGGGCCTCACGGTAATGACGGGCGGGGGACCGGGAATCATGGAAGCCGCCAACCGCGGAGCAAAGGAAAAGGGCGGTGCTTCCATCGGGTGCAACATCCAACTGCCCTTCGAGCAGCGCCCCAACCCGTACCTCGATCGCTTCGTGGAGTTCCGTTACTTCTTCGTGCGTAAAGTCATGCTGCTGAAGTACTCGTACGCCTTTGTGGTGCTTCCGGGCGGTTTCGGCACACTGGACGAGCTCTTCGAAGCCCTCACCCTGATTCAAACCCGCAAAATCCAGAACTTTCGCGTTGTATTGATGGGTGTCGAGTACTGGCAACCCCTGCTCGACTTCATGCGTCAAACCATGGTGGCGCGCGGCACGATTAGCGCCGAGGACCTGACGCTCGTGCATGCGACGGACGACCTGGACGAGGTGATGGCAGTCATCGAGCGCAGCACAGCCGAGCTGAAGCTGAAGCTCACCCCTCTCCGAGCGTCCCGTTTACTCAACGAGGCGCCTCCGCTCAGCGGCTGACTATAGGGAGTCAGGACCCGCGCCCTGCCGTCAAGCGGTGCGCTTCGACAGAAGTGCCTTCCCACACGCTGGCGCAACGACCGCGCCAACGGCATCACTGCTCGCGAGCGCCGCCGCTCTGTAAGGAGAGGCCTAGGCCGCTCCAGTCCACTTCGAGCTTCGGCACCGAGGGCGAGCTGGGGGCACGCCGCGACTTTGGTTCGGTGTCCTTCAGAGCAGGGTGCTTGAGGGCCGAGGATTGCAGGCGATCCCAGTTGGTGCGGGCCGTTGCGACGGCCGCACGTGCGATCTGCCGCATCAAGATGGGGTCGATGCTCAAATCCATGAGCTCGAGGCGCGGCGCAGTGCAAAAGCTACCTACGGGAGCGTCGTCGAGGATGCGCACCACGCGGTATTGGCTGGGGCCCTTGCACTCTATTCTGTAAGTTGTGCCAGCCACCAGAACCATCCCCTGAACCCGGGTCATTTCAAATACCCCTTTGATGAGACTAACCTCTTGTAACCCGAGGCGGGAAAAAAGTGAAGCTCTAATAGCTAGGGCTTAGAAGTCGCAGCCACATACCGACCTTCAACGGGTCCCTTAAGTCATTGCGTTCCCGACGCGCAACAAAGCTGCCGTTCTCCTAGCAGCGGAAAGCGAAGCCGCGTTTCAGCTGGGTTGCTGCTCGTTTCGGCGAAGGGCCATTCGCAGCGGGCGCGGCACAGCGTTCGCAGAAGGAGACCATGCCGCGGGCAACGAGCAACTCTGCTGGACGAATAGGCATTTCTCCAGCCGGCACGCGCAAGCTCGTTTCCAGCGGAAACGCCTCCCAAAACGAGACGCGCAGTTCGCAATTCGCATGCTCGTGCGGCGTTCGATGCAACGGGGGGCCTAGCGCGCGTGCGCTGCGCGCGAGAGCGGAGTCCAGCAACTGACGGGATGCCTCAAAGCACGAACCAGGTAGCCAGACCCAGAAACATGCCCATGCTCACCACATCCGTGGCGGTGGTGAGAAAAATGCTGGAGGCGGTCGCTGGGTCCGCACCGATGCGGCGCAGCACGAGCGGCACGACCGCGCCGGCAACGCCGCTCGCGGTGCAACTGCCCATCATCGAGATGAGCACCACGAGCGCTAACATTCCAGCAGCGGGGTTGCCCTGCGATCTAGCAAACACGAACATCGCGAGTGCGGCGCTGAAACCGACCAGCGTGCCGTTGAGCAACCCCAGCAACGCTTCCTTGGCGACGACGACGCGTGCGCGCCCCGCCTGCAGCTCACCCAGTGTGATGCCCCGCAGCGCCACCGCGAGCGCCTGACAGCCGGTGTTGCCGGACTGACCAGAAAGCACGGGAAGGAACACAGCGAGCACCACCAGCTCGTTCAAGGTGTCCTGAAAGATGCCGACCACCGACGCCGCCACGAACGCAGTGAGCAGATTCAGCTGCAACCAAGGATGCCGAAAGCGCAGGCTGCGGGCCCACGGGGTCGCGAGCCTTTCTTCCTTTTCGACGCCGACCATCGTGCCCGCTTGCGCGCTCAGCTCGAACGCTTGCTGCTCGAAAAGGCTCTGTCCACGCACGATGCCGAGCAGCCTGCCGGAAGCGTCGCAGACGGGGTACACCGGAAAGTGCCGCTTGAGCGCCTCGCGCATGGCGTCGGTGAGTGAGAGCTCGGGCCGCAGCGAGAACGGTGCCGTCAGCATGATCTCGGCAATGGGCTGATCCTTGCGCGCGAACAGCAGCTCGCGGAAAACAAGCACGCCCATCAGGCGCCCGCCGTCGTCGACCACCCAGCCGTAGGTGACGAGCGCCTTCTTCACCAAGGCCCGTAGGCGCTCGATGACCTCTTCGACCGTCTGCTCCGGGCGCAATACTGCCAGCGGCGGATCCATCAAGCGACCCACGCTGTCTTCGGGATACTGATGATTGCGCGTCCATTGCTCGCGCTGCTCCTCGGGTGCAGCCGCCAGAATCCCCGAGCGTCGACCTTCTGCGAAGTGCCAGAGAATCTCGTCCGCGATGGCCGGGTTCTCGCTCGCAAGCACCCGGGCCACCGTGGCGTCGCTCTCGGAGGCTAGGAGGTCGGCCGCCTCGTGAGGGCCGCGCTTGAGCACGGCCTGAGCAAGCTCGGTGATACGGCTGTCGGCGGAGTGACTCGCGGCGGCAGATTTGACGGCGGGCGGCGACATGGATCCTCTGCTTAACAGCCGAAGGGCGCCCGGGTCCACCGTCGATGCGCCGCGCGTCGAGCAGCGCAGCGCATCAGCCAAAAAGCGCCGTAGGCGCCGCTGAGCGGCCAACACCTACGTTGTCGGCGCGCGCGTCTCCGAGGCATTGGAGCGGGCGCTCAAGGGCGCTTCAAACGCGCCCGAGCGCTCGCCGCGAAACGACCCTCGGGGTAACGGACGAGATAAGTCTCGAGGTCGCCACGGGCGCCGTCCACGTCGCCGATGCGCAGGCGACAACCCGCGCGGCCGTGAAGCGCGCGCTCCGCCAGCGGTTGTGACAACGCACCGGCCAGCAGCGCGTCGAAGTCGAGCAGCGCCCGAACGCAATCGCCGTCGGCCAAAAGCTCGGCTCGCAGCAGCTTGAGCTCACTGCCGCGTCCCACGTGGTTCATTGGCAAGCGGGTGAGCACCGCCAGTGCTTCGGCCTTGCGCCCCAGCAACACCAGCGCGTCGACACGCGCGACCGCCGCCTCGGATGCAAGCTCGCCAGCGGGAAACTGCTGACGATACTCATCGAGCAGGGCAAGCGCGCCCGCTGCATTCCTGTTTCGATGCAGCTCGACGAGGCTGCGTTCGAGCGCGGCGGCCTCTTCGGCCAGCCCGCCCTGCCGCAGCGCGCCCCGGGCCTCGGCCTCGCCCGCGCGGGGGGAAAGCCCGCTCACCTGTGCATTCCGAGCACCTGCGGTTGACGCTGACGCATCGACGACACCCAGGGGCGCAGGAGCGTCCATGGGCGCCTGGCTGATGCCCAGAGCGGGGACACTCGCGCCGGACGGGACGCGAGGCTTGCGTTTGCTCACGCGCTCCGACGGGACGCTTGCGCCAGGCGCAGCCTGCGACACCACGCTGGCAGGCTCCGGCGCGAGCTCTTCCAACCACAGCTTCGTGCCCCAGCCCGCAACGGCGACCGTGCCTCCCCCGAGCAGCGCGAGCAGCGTCAGCGTCGCCTCGCGCCAAACTCGAGGCCGACGCACGGCTGTGGTGCGCTGCGCGCGCAGCCGCCGCTGGACGCGCGCCAACTCC
>DASQDA010000951.1:0-1689 GCA_035634435.1 Polyangiaceae bacterium | reverse complement strand
CTCGCGCGCTTGACGCAGCCCGACATCGAGGCTGGACGCTTCGAGCGAGCCCGCAGCGAAGCACGTCATGGGCTCGATCTGATCTTTGGCCGCGCCGAACGCAGCAACGCGGGCTCCCCCGCGGAGCGACGCTTCGCCATCGCCGAAGCGCTGCGCTGGGCGCTGCTCGCTGCCGCTTTGCGTCAACAACGCGTGGTGTTGGCCATCGACGATCTCGACGAGGTCGATGGCCCCAGCCGCAATGCGTTCTCGGACGTGCTGGCGGACCCCCCAGCGACGCCGGCGCTGGTTCTGGCGTCGCACCGACCGGGGTTCGACAGCGGCTGGGGCGCGCACTCCGCGGCACGCGTGCTATCGGGCCTGCCGCCGCCGGCGGTGCTGCGCCTGCTCTCCGTGAAACTGAGCGGCGAGCGGTCGCTCCTGGGCGAAGGTGCCAAGGGCCTGCTGCCCATGTACGTCGAGCAGGTGCTTCGCTACTCGCTCGAGGGCGGCAGCGACCCACCGGCGCGACTGGCAGACCTGATTGCTTTGCGCGTCGACACGCTGGAGCCGAACGCCCGCCGCGCGTTACAGGCGTTGGCCGTGCTGGGCGATCAGGCACGCCCCGAAACCATCGCGGAGTTGCTGCCCAAGACGGAGCAGCTGGAGCTCGCCGTGCGTGAGCTCCAGACCGCCGGCATGGTCGAACAGAGCGACGGCAAGGTGAGCACCTCGCACCCATTGCTGCGCGAGATCGTGCTCGCGGGCATCCCCGTTGCGGTGCGCCGGGAGCTGCACAGGCGCGCGCTCTTTACCTGTGAAAAGCTCGGGCTGCCCATCGAAGCGCGCGCGCTGCACGCCTACGAGTGCGGAGACTCGTTCCAGGCGCTGCTGCTGCTCGAGCAAGTGGCCGATCGAGCGACGGCTCGCGACGACAGCCGCGGCGAGGTGTTGGCGTTGCGCCGCGGGCTCGAGATTGCCCGCAAGGAGATCGCACGCGGCGAGCTCGACGACCCGTTACGCGCCGTGCTCATCTTCGGCAGGAAGCTGGGCGCTTCCCTTACCCGAGCCGGCAACTTTGCCGATGCAGAGGGTGTCTTGCGCGAGGCCCTGGATATTGCCGGCCCGAGCGGGACCGACCGCGCGCGCGTGCTGGCCGCGCTCGCCCAGGTCGCTCACGGTCGCCAGCGTAACGGCGAAGCCCTGGGCTACATCGAGCAGGCCGTGCACGTAGCGCGTCAATCGGGCGCAGGCGACCTTGTCTCGGTGTTCACCGATATCCGGCGCACCTTCAAGCACTGAGGACGCGTGCAGGGTGATGGAGAGGGCCGCGCGCCCAAGCTACCCCCGTTCATCACCCGCTGGGATCTGGACAAGACCTACCTGCGTAGCCGCTTCGACACCTGGTCGGAGCTGCTCGAGGCGGCGTTCGAGCGGGCCGAAGACAAACGCGCCGTTCCGGGCGCCACGGCCGTCTTGCGCGAGCTGGGCGGCACAGGGGCACGCGTACACGTTCTCAGTGGGAGCCCGCGGCAGCTGCGACGCAAGCTGGAGGCGAAGCTATCACTCGATGGCGTTCGCTGGGACGAGCTGACGCTGAAGCCCAACCTGTCGAACCTGGTGCGCTTGCGCCTGCGCGCGCTGCGCGACCAGCTGAGCTACAAGCTTCCCGAGCTGCTCAGCGCGCGTGCGCGTGATCAGGAAAGCTTC
>DASQDA010000950.1:0-3554 GCA_035634435.1 Polyangiaceae bacterium | reverse complement strand
ATGGCCGAAGCAGCGACGCTGGTTGCGCTGGTTCGCGGTCCCACGCTCTACGACCCGAGGCGTGCCGCAGGGCGGTTGCGGGAGCGCCGCGATTGGGTATTGCGACGCATGTTGGAGACCGGCGCTGCGCCGGACGAAGCTGTGGAAGTCGCGCTCCAGACGGAGTTGCACGTCCGTCGAGGTCTGGTCGAAGGCGGCTCACTGCACCTGGCGTTCGCCCTGGCTTCGGGTCGGCTGCTCTCGCAGGCGCCCGGTGCAGCCCCGATCGCCGTTCGTTCCACTCTGGATGCCGGGCTCCAGCGCGAAGTGGAAGCCATCGCACGTCGAGCGGGCACCGAGCTATCCGAGGTCGATGCAACCGGCGTGGCAGTGCTGGTCGTCGACAATGCGAGCAGCGAGGTGCTCGCGTACGTTGGCTCGCCCGACTACTTCGCTCGAGGGGCGCTCGGTGGCAACGACGGCACCCGAGCGCTGCGGCAACCAGGCTCGGCTTTGAAGCCCTTCGTGTACGCCGCTGCCATGCAGCACCTGGGCTGGGACGCGGCAACGTTGCTGCCGGACCTGGGGCTCGAGCTCAGCACGCCGCAGGGCCGCTATCTACCGCGCAACTACGACGGCCGCGAGCACGGACCTGTCCGGCTGCGAGTCGCTCTGGCCAGCTCCTTGAATCTGCCGGCGTTGTATACGACGGAACGCGTCGGACCGAGCGCTGTGCTCGAGCTGCTGCACCGCTTCGGCTTCGACTCTTTGCGCGAGAGCGCAGCTCACTATGGCGCGTCGTTGGCGCTCGGGGACGGCGAGGTGCGTCTGAGTGAGCTGGCGGCGGCCTACGCCGCCCTCGCGCGCGAGGGTGAGTGGCGTGCGCTCGTGTATGCGCGCGAGATCACCCGCCCTGGTCGCGCTCCTCAGCCGTTGCCCGCGCCGCCGAGCCGCCGGGTGCTGCCGGTCTCCCACGCGCGGATCCTCACGCACATGCTCGCCGATGACGCCGCCCGCATCCCGGCCTTTGGTCGCAGCAGCTTGCTGAAGCTCCCGTTTCCTGCAGCAGCCAAGACGGGCACGTCGAAGGGCTACCGCGACAACTGGGCGGTGGGCTACACGCCGGATGTGACGGTGGCCGTCTGGGTGGGCAACTTCGACGGCAAGCCCATGGTCGGCTCGAGCGGCATCAGCGGGGCAGGACCGGTGCTGCACGCCACGTTGCTCGCGGCGATGCGCGGGCGGGAGGTCCGAGGTTTTTCGGTAGCGGGGCTAGTGGGTCGCGAGGTCTGTGAGCTGAGCGGTCAGCCCCCTTCGCCCAGCTGTGCGCAGCGCATTCGCGAGTACTTCGAGCCCGGGCAGCCTCCGCAACCGACCTGCGCGTATCACGAGACCGTCAAGCTGGATCCTCACAACGGGCTGCGCGCATCCGCCGCCTGCCATGATGCCCGTGAGCAACGTTTCGAGCGCTACCCCGAGTTGTACGCGAGCTGGGCGCGCGCCTCGGGTCGGCCCCTGGCGCCAACGCGAGGGTCGCCCCGGTGTCCACCGGCACCTGCGGAGGGCGGCATTGGCGCGGCGCGGATAGAGTGGCCGCGCGAGGGGGCCAGCTTCGTGCGCGACGTGACTGCCGGGCGTCAGGAGATCGTGGTGCGCGCCAGCGCGGGCCCAGGCGTCGAGAGCTTGACCTTGCTCGTTGATGGGCAGGTGACCGCGCGCTCGAGACCGCCGTTCCGGTTCGTGCTGCCACTCACGCGGGGAACGCACGAGCTGCGCCTGGCGCAGGCTCACGCCTTGAGCGTGCCGGTGCGCATCGAGGTAAAAGATGGCCTGCTTGCCAGCGAGACCCCCGAGTTATTCGCCCGCTGAAGGGCTCACGTGCCGAGACCCAGGCGGCGGCGGGCGTCGGCGTAGGGCTCGCTGACGCTGAAGATGGCCAGGTCTCGAGCCTCGGCGTTCCGTACGATCCACTTGAGACGTTCGGGACCCTGCGCGGGCAGGGTCGATACGTTGCCCGAAGCCATGGCGATGGCGCGCAACATGGCCAGCGGATCTCCGACTGCCAGCAGCGCGCAACGATTGCCCCATTGGTACACGGCGGTGGCCAGTTGACTGGCTCGATTGCCGATGAGCGCGCTGACCTCCAAGGCCAGAGGCGTGACCTCCTCGTCCATACGCGGCGGAAGCTCAGCCGTGATGCGCGCGCGGGCTTCGGCGAGCTTGCGCGCGTCCACCCCTTGCGGGGTCCAGCTCGGCGCGAACACGCTGAGCAAGCCGGCTGTCAGAGGCCATAGGTCGATGGGCGCTGTGCGCGCCATCGTCGAGGCGCGTCCTTGCAGGATCTTCAGAGCACGGATCACCAGACAGTAGCGCGCCGCATCGTCGTCCGTGTCCAGCAGCTCTTGGCCGAACACGAGCGTTGGCGGCTTGCTGGTTGCGGGTAGGCAGGTGGCTCCGACGACTGGCGACACCAGCAGCTCCAGGCTGGCGAAGCCGAAGGCGCGACCTAATTGCTGCACGTAGCTACCGAAGTCGCGCGCGCGCTCCCCCAGCGGAGCAGCACGCAGGCTGCGCAGGTCCAGAGGATAAGCGGCATCGAGAACCTGGCCCGTCTTGATGAGCAAACTCCGCAGAGCAGCGCTCAAGAGGTCGGGTGCCAGGAGCGTGTCGAGCTGCGCGTCGCCCGCGCTTGGGCCGGCGCCGCGCACCGGCAGCTCGTCGCCCTGCAGCGCGGAAAGCGTCGAGTGGGCGACGGCAGCGGTTTCGGGGGCGCCCCGCAGCTCGGCCACGGTAGCCAGCGTCTCGAAAAGCACGGATTCGAAGCGACCGGTAACCAAGGCTCGCCGGGCGTCGGCTGCCGCGCGATCGAGCAACACATGCGCCGTTCGGGACTCGCCGGCGCGGAAATAGAGGTCGGCCAGCGCCCGCAGGACGGCAGCGTCGTGGGGCCACTCCTTGCGTGCCTTCTCCAGCAGTTGCTCGGCAGCCTTGCGATCTGAGGCCTGCTGATCGTGCACCAGCGCCAGGCGAACGGTACGGTCGCGCCGTTCTTCCGCCGTCTTGGCGCCCTGTAACACCTCCGTCTGCAGCGCCACCGCCTTGTCGGCAGCGCCCATCCTCGCGTAGACGTTCACCAGCCGCTCAATGGCCGCTGCATCATCGGGCGAGCGCTTCAAGACTTCGAGATAGGCCAGCTCGGCGCGTTCCGGGTCCGGCAGTGCCTCGTCGTAGAGCTCGCCCAGCTTGCGGTAGATCTCGGCTTGCTGCTCCGCGGAGGTCGAGCGCCGCCCAAGTCGGATCAACGCCTGCTCGCCGCCAGCCCAATCGCCTTGCGCAAGACACAGTTCGGCGAAGGCTTGCAGCGCCTCCAGATGGTCGGGATCCGAGTCGAGCGCCGCCGCCAGAGCAGCCTTGGCCGCGACCGGTTCTCCCACTTCGGCCAAGGCACGTCCCCGGGCAACCTCGATGGCGATCCGCTCCTCGGGGTCCGTCGTGTGCTCCAGGCGCCTCTCGAGCAACGCAGCGAGGCTATGGCGGTCGCCCGCCTGCACGTAGAGACCCTGCAAGCGCGCGAC
>DASQDA010000949.1:0-9299 GCA_035634435.1 Polyangiaceae bacterium | reverse complement strand
GGCGAGCACTTCACGCTTGTGTCGCCTGAGCACGAACGGCTTCACCAGATTACGCAAGCTCTCCGTCGATTCGAGCGCTGCGTCGCGCTCCACCGGCCGCACGAAGCGCCGGTTGAACTGTGCCAGGTCGCCCAGGAACCCCGGCATGAGGAAGCGGAAGATGCTCCACAGGTCACCAAGGTGGTTCTCCACGGGCGTGCCGGTGGCAGCGACCCGGTGCTTCGCGGTAAGACCATAAGCCGCTTTTGCGCGCAGCGAATGCGGGTTCTTGATGAACTGAGCTTCGTCCAGCACCACCGTTCCCCAGCTGAGGGCGGCAAGCTCGCTTTCGTCTTGCTGCAGCAGAGTGTAGCTGCAGACGACGAGGCTCTCCGGGCTCAGGTCGGCCAGCAACTGAGCTCGCGATTTGCCAGTGTACTCGACGGCGTTCAAGGACGGCGCGAACTTCCGCGCTTCGATCACCCAATTGCTGCAGACGGAGGTTGGCGCAATGACCAAGGCAGGGCCGTCCGCGCTGCGCGTGAGTAGCAGCGCCAGGATCTGCAGCGTCTTGCCCAGACCCATGTCGTCGGCCAGGCAAGCGCCCAGGCGAAGCTCGCTCAGGTAACACAACCAGCGGTATCCCTCGACCTGGTAGGGTCGCAAGGTCGCGCGTAACCCCGGCGGCGCGTCGATCTGCTTGCTCGAAAGGCCGCGCACGCGCTCCAGCCAGGCCAGGCTTTCCGTGTCCAGCTCGAAGCCACTCTCCGGCTCCGAAAGCTCCATCAGCGTCGAGAACGCTCCCTCGGGAATGCGTAGACCGCCTTGCCGGGCGCCATCGGTCGGCACGGCTCGCAGTGCGGCCATCACGCGCCGCAGTCTGGCCTCCAGCTCGACGTAGTCGCCGTTCGCCAGGCGCACGAATCGACCTCCGCCCAGCGCCGGGGCACGGACGAGCTCACGCAAGGACAGCTCGGTCACCTCGTCCAGGCGGAGCCCGCCCGTGGCGATGTACCAACCCTTGCGGCTGCGCAGATTGCCCTTGAGGCTCTTGGAGCCGACCCTCGCCTTGAGCCGCACGGCCTGGCCTTCCGGCCACTCCAGTGCACATTCCAAATTCGCGCCCGAAAGCTCCGACAAGAGCTCGAGCACCGCCTCTTCACCCATCACCCAACTGTCGTCTGGCTCCAGCGGGCTTCGCTCGTCGGGCTCGCGCGCCAGAGTGGCACTGACGCTTCGCAGCTGGCGAATCTTGCTCTGTTCGAGCTCCAGATCGCGCTCGCAGCGCAGGCGTTGGCCATCCACGTAGAACGACAGACTGCTGCTGCCCCGGCCCGCCAGCAAGAACCTGCCGTGCTCGCCAAAGGGGCGCACCCCGAGCTGGACGAGCCACGCGCCGGCCTGTGACGAGAAGCGAATGCAGGGTGTCGAGCTGGCTTCGACGTTCCGTTCCGCCCCAAGCTCAGGGCTCTGGACGGTCACATTTTCCGAAAGCCTTCCGAGCACCGCGAGCAGCTCCCGCTCGTGCGCCTTAGGTACGCGGGTGCCGTGGGGCAGCGCGTCGATGACCCGCTGCATCGCCTCGCTGATTCGATATACCACCAGACGCGAGTCGCTCTCTGGCACCGCCATGACGCCCAGCCGCGCGCCGGCAGGCTCAACGACCACCTGAACGTGCTCGCCGTCGGCGTAGGTCTGTACCCGGCTCGTGCCACGCACCACTTCGACCGCCGCACGCCCGCGCGCACCGTTGACGACCCGCGGGTGGCCAACGAGCTTTTCCACGGCTTCGGCCGTCAGCTCGCGGGAGCCCTCGGCGCTCTCGACCGAGCATTGCAGCACGCTGGCATCCTCGGGTGGGAGTATCAGGCGGCATTCCCAGAGCTCGTCGAGAGGGATACGCCGCCCCTCCGTCCAGCCCTCCAGCTCACGCAGCTCCTGCAGCGCGGGGCGGCTCAGCTCCCCGCTTACCATGTCGACGAACCACACCACGCGGCGTGCGTAAGGCTGCTGTTCGCGGAGCGCCTCCGAGACCTCAGCCAGCTTTTCCAGCGCTCGACGCCAGGCCGGCTTGGGTGCGATTGACTCCCACAAGACGAGCTCCTGCTCGCCCTCTGGCAAAGCCGGCAGAGCGCCAGCGCGTTGCTCGACCTCGCGAGCGAAGTCCGCGGGACACAGCAAGCGCGCGAGAAGCTCGGTTTGACGCGCGAGCCAGCCAAAGCCGGCGGCGCGAACCTGAACGGCTCGTTGCAGCAGGTGCCGGCTCCAGTTGGCGCGGGCTGGCTCCTCCCTCGACTGCAGGTGCACCGTCAAACCGAGAATCAGGGTTTCCCATATGCCAGCCGAGGCATCGAGCTGGTGAACGTCGATCCGACGCTGCTCGAGGTCGGGCTCGCTGAGGGTGCGCAGCAGCGTGCGGAGAGCGCGCGCAGCGCCCCGGTTGCTCTCGCCGACGGCCGCCTTCATCCAGCGCTGGGCGGCCACGCGCGCCTCGGCATCGTCACGAGCACACAAGGTCAAGGAGATCAGGGGTGCGATCGCTCCGGCGTCCGGCAGTCGCGCTTTGGCGCCTGCGCTCCGGTGAACCCGCCCGCCGCCGCTCGAAGCGACCGCGCATTCGTCGAGCGCCGCCTGTGCCTGCAACGGCTCCCCCGCCGTCATGCGCGCCGCAGCGAGGAACGCATGCGCCAGAGGCTTGGGTAAGCGAGGCAACAACGTGCCCAAGCGACCGGGTGTCCCCCGCAGGATAGCGTGCTGCGCGAGCAAAGAATCCGTCCGGCTCGCGTGCGCCTGCGAGCCGTCGGAGGCTTCTGCTTGCTGCATCAGCCAGGTGTACAGCTCCTCGCAATGGCTGGGGCCGAGCAGACTCTCCTCGAGCACCAAGCAGGCGGCGGGCACCGCATCCCGGCCGAAGGTGTGGGTCAACCACTGCGGGTCGAACGGCTCGCACAGGCTGCTCCGCAGCCACTCGCCACGCGAAGTGGGGTCCGCATCTGGAACCGCGCTCTGCGCCGCGAACTGGCGACGAAACCGCTCGAGCTGGCCCTTCTGGAGCGCCACGCTCAAGGCACTGACGGAGCGCACGGTCAGCAACGCGCGCGTTGCGAGCGCAATCGACTCCAGCCGCTGCTCGCTAGCAAGCTTCCGGAGCACCAGCTCGCGAAGCTCGGGGTGCAGCGCGTAGCCTGGCTCGCGTCCACTCGCGCTCAGCACCAATGGGCGCACGGCGCGCCCGGCGACGAGCAGACCAGTGCCGCGGGCGCGGGCCAGCCAGCTTGCGGTGCCAGAGGCCGCGACCGCAGTGGGTCGGGGTCCGTCGAGTCGGTCCAGGACACCTTGGCCCAGGACGCGTTCGACGGCGATCGCGCCCAGGCGCCGCCAGTCACCGTCATCGAACCCCCGCGTGAGAAGATCCAACCGTTCCTGCAGAGCCGTGACCGACACGGAGTGGCGGTAGCTCCCGCAGCCGGCGCCGACAAGCGTGGTGGCAGCTGAAACGGCCTCTTCTCGACGACAAAGTTCCACCGAGGCAAGAAAGCGCGACGTCCGGCGCCGTCGTGGGTACGCTGCCCCGCATGAAGCCCTGGCGCGCTACCGCCCTGGCCGTTGCCGTTTCCCTGCCCTGGCCCGCGGGTGCCGCACGTGCGACCAGTCCATTTCTGGAGATTCCGGAACCCCGCGAGCTCGCGGGGTCTCCCGCCCACCGCTACGCCAACCTCACGAACGACGAAGCCCTCGCTGAGCTCCGCCGCCGGAAGATTGGCTTCGTGCTGCTCAGCGACGTGCGCGGCGTGCGTCTACCGATTCGCCTGACTTCCGCCTTGAACGGAGTGCATGTGCACTCGTCCTTGCCGATCGAACAGCGAGCGGAAAGTCCGTTCGAAGTGCTGGACGCGCGCCTTGCCCTCGCACTCGATGACTTCTGTCGTGTGCTCGCCAGCCACGACATCGTCGAGCTCGTTCACTTCACGATGTATCGCCCCGGTGCCGCGCATCAGCCCGAAACACTCACGCCTCAGAGCCGTCACCCAGGCGGCATGGCGATCGACGTGGGAGCGCTGCGCAAACGTCACGGCGGCTGGCTGACGGTGCGGCATCACTGGCCGGCTGCGGTCGGCAACCAGACATGCGGAGCCGGCGCGCCGGAGCTCACCACGCGCGCGGGCCGCGAGCTCTTGAGCCTGGTGTGCGAAGCGGCCGACCTACGTCTGTTCCACTACATGCTCACACCGCACTTCGACGCGGCTCACCACGACCATCTACACCTGGAGATCAAAGCGGGCGTGAATTGGTTCCTCGCCAATTGAGCGTGGCGACCTAGCGTCTTGCTGCCGCCACGTCGTTATTTCGCGTCACTTCGCCGAGCCCGCTTCCGAAGCTCAGGCGCATCTGCTACACGCGCCCGATGCGGCTTGCTCGGCTAATTGGTCCGGAGCTCGCGGGACTCATCCGCGAGAGTCCCGGCGAGGTGCGCGAGCTACTCGACGAGATCCACCCCGAAGACATCGCCGACGTGGTGTGCGATCTGGACGACGAACGAGCAGCGGAGTTGCTCACGCAGCTGCCCACGGAGTACGCCGCGCAGGTGTTCGCCCGGCTCGACGAAGCCCGCCAGGGCCAGCTGGCGAGCTTGATGGGCTCCGGGTCGACAGCGCTCATCGTTACGGAGATGGACGCGGACGAGCGCGCCGACTTCTTCAGCATGTTGCCGGCCAGCGTTGGCGAGCCGCTGCTCGAAGAGCTCGAGAAGGTCGACCCCGAAGCCGCCGAGGACGTCGAAGAGCTGACGCGCTGGCCCGAGAACACTGCCGGCGGTTTGATGACCACCGACTACATCTCCGTCGGGCCTGCCTTGATGATCTCAGAGGCCACCGAGGAGCTACGTCGACGCGCGCGCGAAGCCGAGACGGTAGATACCATCTACGTCGTCGATTCTTCCAACAAGCTGCTCGGCTACCTGACGCTTCGAAACCTGCTGCTCTCGGCCCCGAGCGAGCACGTCTTCGACGCCATGCAGAGCAACATCATCAGCGTGCTCCCCGAGCTCGACCAGGAGGAGGTCGCTAAGGTGCTCGCGAAGTACGATCTCCATACGTTGGCCGTGGTCGATCAGGCCGGCGAGATGCTCGGCGTCATCACCTCCGACGACATTCTCGACGTGCTGGCGGAAGAGCAGGCGGAGGACGTGCAAAAGATGGGCGCCATCGCGCCGATGGACGATGGATATTTCGACTCCAGCATCGGCGTCTACATCAAGAAGCGTGCGCCGTGGCTGCTCGTGCTGTTCGTCGGTGGCTTCTTCACCACGACGGCCATGAAGAATTTCGACCGCGTTCTGACGGCCGTGGCTCACCTGGCCTTTTACGTCCCGTTGCTGGTGTCCGCGGGGGGCAATTCCGGCTCGCAATCATCCACCCTGGTGATCCGCGGGCTGGCGGTCGGGGACATCAAAGTCAAAGACTGGTGGCGCGTCCTCGGCCGGGAGCTGGCGCAGGGGGTGGTCCTTGGTCTGCTCCTGGCGCTGCTTGGTGTCATTCGCGTGGTGGTCGCGGGGGACGGCGCGCTATTTGCGATCCTGATCGCCGTCACCATCTTGAGCATCGTGGTGATGGGCTGCGTGGTCGGCGGAATGCTCCCCATCTTGTTGCACCGGATCGGGATCGATCCCGCGACCAGCTCCAATCCGTTCATTGCTACCTTGGTCGATGTCTTCGGTATCGTCATTTACTTGACAATGGCCCAATGGCTCCTCTCGGAGGCGCTCGCCGTTCTTCCTGCGCACTGAGGCTCGGCCCTTCCGCGCGCGCCGGGCCAAAACCCCGGAAGTTGACAGCCCGAGCTCGGCCCGGGAAGATTCTCGGTAAGAGTCGGCTGCGGCCCCTCTGCTCGCACATGCCCACGCTCAGCTCCAACATCGTCAAGCGTGAGGTCGCGTCCGTTCATGACGTCGAAGAAGCGCTGAGCCGGCAGGCCCTCTACGGCGGCGATCTGGTGACGAACCTGCTCGAGCTCGCGAGCGTGAGTGAACAGCGGCTGACGCACGTCATTGCCGAAAGCGCAGGCCTCGAGCCCGCGCCGGCGGGCGAGCTACCGCGGGCCAGCGACGCAGTTCGGGGCTTGGTGCCCGTCGACATTGCGCAGCGCTACGGCGTTTATCCGCTCGATCAGCGTGAGGGCAAGCTGCTGATTGCCGTAAACGAGCCGTTACCGCCCGCCGTGGCGCACGACTTGACGACCTCGGTCCGCCTCGAGCTCGTCCAGCAGGCCAGCAGCTTGGCGCGTATCCGCCAGGCGCTCGCCCGCGACTATGGCGTCGAGCTCGATCAGCGCACCGCGCGGGTGTTGGCGCGCTTGGCCGGCGAAGCGGACCCTTACCCGAGCGTGCGCGCACCCGCGGTGGCCCCCACTCACCAGGGTGACGAGCTGGTGGCAGCCTCTGCCGGCGCAACCGCGGCGAACACAGTCGCGAGCTCGCGCACCAGTCGGGAGGCGCAGGCCGGCTTGGACATGGCGGCGCTAGCCGGTATCGAGGCCAGTGCGCAGCGCCCGGGTCGCCGCCGAGGCCCGTACAGCGCTGCTCAGGCCGAGAGCGACTTACACGACGCGGCGAACGCGGAAGCCGTGCTCACCGCTTTCTTCGACTTTGCAGCGCAGTACTTCGAATACTCGGCCTTGTTCGCCGTGCAGGGGGACCTGGCCGAGGGCCGCGACGCTCACGGCGTCGGGGCCCCGCGGTCGAGCGTGGTCAGTATTGGTGTGCCGCTCGACTTGCCGAGCACGCTCCAGAGTGTCGTGAGCGCCGAGCCGTATCGCTTGACGCGATTGTCGGCGTCTGGCCTCGACGGCGTGCTCGTCAAAGATCTCGAACGCAGGCCTGGGCCTCTCGTGCTGCTGCTCTCGGTGCGCGTGCGCGGTCGCAGCGTGCTGATCCTGTATGGCGATCATGGTGAGCTCGACGTGCAGCTAGCGGCGGTGGGCGACGTCATCGCGTTCGTACCCCTGGTGGAGGGTGCGCTCGAGCGCATCATCCTGGCGCGCAAGGGTCGCCCTCCTGGTGCGCGCCGACGAGCCGCAGCAGACGGCGCGCAGCACAAGGCGCAGAGCGTCCCGCCCCCGCGTGAGCGGGTGCAGACCTTGGCGTCGGTGGTGTCGCGCCCCTCGTCCGGGCCGCCCCGCAGCCCGGTGATCTCCGTCGGACCGCCGCGCGGCAGCGAGCCATCTGCTCCGGACGCGCTAACGCGTCCTGCAAACACGTCGACCATACAGCGCGCCCCAGAAAGCGTGCCGCCGCTGGCACATGCGCGCTCGCTGCCCCCTACTTCCCGCACTCCCATCCCCTCGAGCTTCGCCCCCGGGGCGCCTCCGCATACGCCAGCGGAGCCGCCGAGCATGACCACCGCGGCACCAGCTCGAGCGCCACTCACCGCCACGCTCGGGCAAGCGTCGGCGGAAGCCGAGACAATTTCTGACGACCAGCTGATCTTCGAGAGCCCCGAGGGCGACAGCGGGGGTGTGTTTCAGCAATCACGCGCGGTCTCGTACAGCGCTCGCCCATTACCCATACCTCAGCACTCGCAGGAGCTGAGTCTGCCCACGGTGATCGTCAGCGGCAGCGAGGATATGGAGAGCCTCATCGTTCGACTCAACGCCGCCGATCCAGAGGCAGCCGAGCAGCTCGTCACACTCGGCGCCGCCGCGGTGCCCTCGCTCGTCGGTGCTTTTCCTGGAACCATCACGCAGGAGCCGCGACGAGGCGGCGCTGACGGCGCTCAGCGGGCCTCCGACTGTGGTCCGTTGCTCAAAGTACTCGCACGCATAGGACCGAAGGCCGCCGGCGTGCTGGCAGCGCGCACCAACGATCGCAACCCGCTCGTGCGCGCCTGGGCCACGCGTCTTCTCGGGGAGATGCCGAGCATGGAGGCTGCCCGCGCAGTCTCACGTCGCTTCACCGATGGTGACCCGGATGTGCGGCGCGCAGCGCTCGCCGCCGGGCGCCTGTTGCAGACTCACGCCGTCTCCGCAGCGGTCCTGGCCGGCGCGCTCTCCGACATGCTGATGGATCGGACGCGCAACGATGGTCTGCACCACATGGTGATCGAAGCGATTGCCGACCTGCGGGAAGCGCGCGCGATCCCCGGTCTGGCTAGCCTGCTTTCGAGCGCCTCCGCCGATCTCCAGCGCTCGGCTCACTGGGCCCTCGTGGTGATCGCGCGCACGGATTACGCGCAGAACGCCACTGCCTGGGAGCAATGGTGGCGCGTGAACGCCTCACGCCACCGCATCGAATGGCTGATAGACGCCTTGATGCACGAAAACCAGGAGCTGCGCCGCGCAGCCGGTGATGAGCTCAAGGCGCTCACCAAGGAATACTTCGGTTACTACGACGACTTGCCGGCGCGCGAGCGGGAGCGCGCACAGCAGCGGTATCGGGAATGGTGGGAGACAAAGGGCAAAGCGCGCTTTTCGACACCCTCGAACGCAACACGTTGAAAATTCTGTTTGCGTCGCAATTGAGCGTTTGAAGGAGCGTCCCACTCGACAAGCAGCGCCGCCTCGTGAGAAAACGCCGGTCCGTGATGAATGACGAAGAGGCTCTCGACCCTGCTCTTCGCGCCGCGAACCTGGCGCTGTCCGGCCGCAAGCATCGCGAGGTAACCCGCCTGGCTTCCATCGAGTTGCGTTCGGTGGATGCACGCAGCGGGCCCTGGGAAGCGGCGGCGATGCTGGCCGTGGGCATGATGGCCTTGTTGACGGTCGCTGGCGTTTGGTTCTGGTGAGCCAAGGTCAAGGCTCTTCCAAGCGCCAGGGGCGTGTCCCAGATGGGCGCTAGCCAATCGGGACACCCCGAATTTTACTCGCTGCCACTCGCCGCAGCGTCACCACCGCCAACGCGCCCCGACTTCTTACCGCCGGTGAGGTCGATCTCCCACTCGAGGGTCTTCTCGTCACCCTCGTAGGGCCGCACGATGACCGCGCCCATGGCGCGCAGCACGCACTTGCCGACCGCAGTGTCCGTGTAGGGGTCGCCCACGCGAGCTTCCTTGACGTGACCGTCGTTGCGGAACACCAGAGTTACCGGGGCTTTGCCCTTGGGCGACTTCTCGGTGACCGACTCCGGGCACGTCTCCGCTGAGCGCGCAGCTCGCTTGAGCTCGAGCTCGGCGTAGGGATCGTCCCATTGGCGCTTCTTCTCGTCCTCCGTCAGCTCCGAGCTGTCGGCGTAGTCGCTGGTGTTGCGTGCCTTCTTCTCCTGTTCCGCGCCGAGAGCCTCCTGCTCCGCCACGATGTCGTCTGGCGTCTTCACCCCGCCAGTGTCATTC
>DASQDA010000948.1:0-3359 GCA_035634435.1 Polyangiaceae bacterium | reverse complement strand
CGCACCATCTTGGTCGTGGATGACGAGCCGCACATCGTGCTCGGCTTGAAGGACGCTCTCGAGTTCGAGGGCTTTCGCGTGGTGACGGCGATCACGGGGCGCGAGGGTGTGCAGGCGTGTCACCGCGAGCGGCCACACGCGGTGCTGCTCGATCTGATGCTGCCGGACATGAACGGCTACCAGGCCTGCGAGGAGATCCGGCGTGGGCACCCCTTCGTGCCCATCATCATGCTCACCGCCAAGAGCCAGGAGGCCGACAAGATCCGCGGCCTCGACGCCGGCGCAGATGACTACGTCACCAAGCCCTTCGGCATCGGCGAGCTCGTCGCCCGCATCCGCGCGCTCTTTCGCCGCACACAGCGGCCGAGCGAGACCACCAGCTTTCGCATCGGCAAGGTGAGCATCAACGTCAGCGCGCACACCCTGCAGCTCGACGGAAAAAAGCCCGAGAGCTTGTCCTTCTACGAGGTCGAGCTCTTGCGTTTACTGCACGAGCGCCTGGGGCAGCCTGTCAGCCGCGACGAGATCTTGAACAAGATCTGGGGCCTCGAAGCCAACCCCACCAATCGCACCATCGACAACTTCATCGTCAAGCTCCGCCGCAAAATCGAAAGCCAGCCCGAGAAGCCCGAGCACATCCTCACGGTGTACGGCTTCGGCTACAAAATGGTCGAGTGAGGCACGCGCGGGCCGCAGTATGTTCGGACGCTCGAGGTTGTCAGCCTTTCAGCGGCAAGACGTTGCGTGGGTCGGTCGCGATGGTGCGGGCGCGGTGAACGAGCTCGGGCGCACCCAGGGTGCTAGGCGTCACGCCATCGCGCACGCGGCGGATCTCGAGATGCAACTGCACCTGGCCGGGGCTGCCACTGTCGCCCACCAAGCCGAGGACGGCGTCGGGTTTGGGACGCGCCCCCTTTTTCAGGTCAGGCGCTGCGTGTTGCAGGTGCCCGAACAGCACCAGGTAGCTGCGTGTGACGTTGGCTTCGCGGACCTGGTGCTGCGTGACGACGGTCGTACCAAAGAGGGGCCCGACGAACACGACCTCGGCCTCCCCGACCTGGTTGTCGAGCGTCGGCAGGCGCACCGGCGCGCCGCGCTCGACCGCGATGTCGATGCCGCCGTAGGCGACCGCACCGGCTGTGGTGGGCTGGCCCGGCGCGCTATTCAGCAGGTGAGGCTCAGCATCACCCTTCACCAGCGGCGTATTGCCCTGCACGTTCACTGGCAACCGGTAGCGGCCATAGTCGACAGGCCGCTCGGCGCGTAGCGGGAGCTCCTCGTAGCGGCGACGCTGCTCGTCCCGATCGCGCTGCGCACCCTCTTCCCTGCCGGGCACGCCGTCTCCTGGGTGTGGCGCGGCAAGCGGCACGGGAATGCACACGCCCTGGTCCGGTAGCTGTCCCGGCGGACAGGCGGCCTCGAGCTCGCGGACGCTCGGCGCCAGGCTGGGCGCCACGGCGGCGGGGGCACGATGGCTGCCCGCCCAGCGCGCCAGCGCCAGAACGACTGCTCCAATGAGCGCTACCCGGACGAGCGGCCGCACACCGTGAGGATACCCCAGGCACGCAACTCCTGCCGATCCGCGCGCGCTTCCCAATAGAAGGCGCCGGAATCCGCACGGCGGCATTGCTTCGACGGCCATGGGTTGATAGCTCCCAGGGCGGTGTTTTCCTCGGAGAAGCTTGGACCGGCCGACGCTGCGATTCTGGAGACCTTCGTGGTTCCACGTTATCTGCACCTCTTTGGCGAGCTGGCGCTGGAGATGCTGAGCTCTGGCCCGGAGGCGCGCCTGCTGCATGTGGGCTGTCGCACCGGGTACCCCGACCAAAAGTTTTACGAGCGCATCGACGACGCCGAGATTCTTGGCATTGACTCGTCTCTGGCGGTTCTCGAGCTCGCTCGTCACAAGGTGGCGGTGCGCGGCACGACAGGTATCGACTACCGCATCCTCGACGCCCTTCCCGGCGGGCTCGACGCGGGCTCGTTCACCCACGCCGTGTGTTTGCATCCGATCGTGTCCGACGCGCAACGTGCCGAGCTGTTCGCCACCTTGCGCTGGCTGCTGTGCTCTGGCGGCCAGGCGCTGACGGCGCTGCCGTTGCGCGGCTCGTTCCAGGAGATTGCGGATCTGCTGCGCGAGTACGCACTGAAACACGAGGAGGCCGAGTTCGGCAAACGCCTCGAAGCGTCACTCTCCGCTCGGCCTAGCCTCGAGACCCTTTCGGAGCAGCTCGAGGACGCGGGATTCGAGGACGTCGACATCGAGGTGCGCCACACCAGCATCGTGTTCGACGGCGGCCGTGCGTTCTTCGAGGATCCGGTCTCGCGCTTGCTCATCCTGCCAGAGGTCCGCTCCTGGCTGCCGGGCGAAGACTTGCAGCATCCGCTCGAATACGTGCGCGAGGCGCTCGATAAGTACTTCTCCGAGGGCCGCCTCGATCTGTCGTTGAACGTGGGTTGTGCGAGCTCGCGCTGCCCGTAGTTGCCGCAACGATGCCTGCCCGCAGCGAGGGTGAAGCGCCTACGCGCGGGCAGAGATCGACAGGCGCGCTAGCCGCAGGGTTTCAGGAGCATGTTGCCAAGCCCACTGACCCGGCTCACCTGGTCGAAGTGGTAGCCGCCCTGGCGCGCCGCTAAGCGGCGTTGCGATTGGTGTTGCTCGAGCGTTGGCGAGAGGCTCAGTCCACCCCTCGGCAATGCCCTTTGCGCGAAATTCCGCGCCCCGCGGGCGTTGGTGCCGCTTCTCCGCGGCGCGCTTCCCAGACATTCGCGCATGCAGCGCCTGATCGGCGGCTGAGCAGCGCCGTTCCCGCTTCGAGAACGACCCCAGCCGTCGTTGCCATGCAGGGCTGCTCCCGGGCAAATCTACGCGCCACTTACCTGACATTTGACGTCCCATCTGCAACGGATATCGCGTAGTACTAGCGCGCCAATGAAGTTCACTTACGACACCGGCATCCGTCGGCGCATTTTCAAAAACGTTCGGCTGGTGGGCAGCTGGGACGCAAGCGGCCGTCACACGACGAAATGTAGCGAGACGCCGATGCATGAAAGCGTGGCGCCGGATGGAGCAGTCGTGTTCGAGGCCGAGGTAGAGCTTGCGCCCTCGGAGGTGGGCAGAACATTCGCGTGGAGCGTGCTGGTGGATGGACCCCTCGGGCTCGATCGGGAGGGCGTTGTCACTGAGCAACATGGCCTTGGGCACGAGGCGCTGCATCGCAGCTTCGTCCTGTCAGACGATCCGGATGCGGAGGAGCGCTACTACCTGACGCACGTTCGCCGGCTCGGCGCGCGCAAGGTGCGAAGGGCCGACGGCGAGGTCGGTCTCCGCTTTGCGGTTTGGGCCCCCAATGCGCAAG
>DASQDA010000947.1:0-3145 GCA_035634435.1 Polyangiaceae bacterium | reverse complement strand
GCTGCAGGCGTCCAGCAACGCATCGACGGGGAACAGGGCATCGAGACAGAGGGATACCGAAGGCTCGACCCCCATCACCATGCCGGAAGTGAGTCGTCGAAGACCGTCCACTTCCATCAGCACGCGCCGCGTCGCTGCCAGCACCGCCTCTCCTTGTGGGGTCAGCTTCGCGACCTTGCGGCTTCTATCCCAGATCGGCACCCCCAGCTGTATTTCGAGATTGCTCATCGAGGTGCTGACGGCAGACTGAACGCGCTTCAACTTGCGTGCAGCGGCCGAGAAGCTGCCTTCCCGTACCACCGCCTCGAAGGCGCGTAGCTGGTCCAATGTCACGGGGTCGTACACCCGCTAACCATCTCATCGGGAGATGGTTAGCGTCAATTCAATGCCGATTTACTTAATGGTAAGAGGGCGCATGCTGTGTGGAGCGGCCGTTGCCGCCCATCGAAACGCAAATCCCGAGGAGATTGACATGCTCACCCTGCGCGCATCCGAAGACCGCGGCCACGCCGCTCACGGCTGGCTCGATTCGCACCACACATTTTCCTTCGCCAATTACTACGATCCGCAGCACATGGGTTTTCGCGCATTGCGCGTCATCAACGAGGATCGGGTGCAAGCCGGGCAGGGTTTCGGCACGCACCCGCACCGGGACATGGAGATCATTTCCTACGTGCTGGAGGGGGGCCTCGAGCATCGCGACTCGATTGGGACTGGCTCGGTGATTCGGCCGGGCGACGTTCAGCGGATGAGCGCTGGCAGCGGAGTGACTCACAGCGAGTTCAACGCGTCGGACAAGGAGCTCGTTCACTTCCTGCAAATCTGGTTGATGCCGAGTCAGCGTGGCATCAAGCCGAGCTACGAACAGAAGACCTTCTCCGACGTGGAGAAGCGAGGGCGCCTGCGCGTGGTCGCCTCGCCCGACGGGCGTGACGGTAGCGTCACCATCCACGCCGACGCGGTCCTCTACGCCGGTCTCTTCGACCAGGGCGAAACTAGCGAGCTTCGCCTGGATAAAGCTCGCCACGCCTGGGTACACGTGGCTCGCGGGAACGTGCGGGTGAACGGCCGGGAGCTGAACGCAGGCGATGGCGCGGCGCTCTCGGAGGAGGAACTCGTGCGCATCGAAGGCGTCAGCAGAGGTGAAGTCTTGCTGTTCGACCTCGGCTGAGGTGGGGGCACCGGCAAGGCCGCCTGCGGGCCGCCGCACCTGGGCGAGATTCGAGCAACGCCCCCATTGCAGCGGACGGCCAGCGGCGCGAAGCCAACACACTCAAGGGAGTCTTCATGCTCAAAGTCATTGCAATGTCTGGTGCGCTCCGCCGTGGGTCCTACAACGCGGCTCTGCTCCGGGCCGCAGTCGAGCTGTCGGGGGAAGCTTTGTTAGTCGAGCCAGCGTCGATTCGTGACGTGCCCCTGTACGACGGCGACCTCGAAGCGGAGCAGGGAATTCCCGAGCCCGTCCGGCTGCTGAAGGATCGCATCGCTGCAGCGGACGGGCTGTTGCTGGTGACGCCTGAATACAACAGCTCGATCCCCGGCGTGTTCAAGAACACCATCGACTGGTTGTCGCGCCCCGCGGCGGACATCCCCCGCGTTTTCGGCGGCAAACCCGTTGCCCTCATGGGGGCGACACCAGGACCGGGTGGTACCGCGATGGCGCATGCGGCGTGGCTGCCAGTCCTGCGCACGTTGGGAACACAGCCGTGGTTCGGGCCGCGCTTGCAGATCGCGAGCGCAGCCAAAGTGTTCGACGCTCAGGGTCAGCTCCTGGACGAAAAGATCCGCCAGTCGCTGACCAAGTTCATGGCAGGCTTTGCAGAGTTCGTGGCGCGGGTGGGCACTGGGCCCTGAGGAAGCACACCCGAGTCGAGCGCCCGATCGTTTCAGCACAGTAGAGCGCCCCCGGGCAGAGTCGAACTGCCGACCAACGGTTTAGGAAACCGCTGCTCTATCCTCTGAGCTACAGGGGCTTTCGCGACGTTTCTTGGTGGTTCCGGTGTCTCTTCCCGGGGGTGTGTAACACCTGTGGAGGTTTTTGAATATTCTGCGAGTGAAGCGGGGTTGCCGACAGTAGGCGCTCCTCAGCCAGGGCGCCAAGTGCCTTCGGCGTCGGCCGCCCGTACACGAGGTCCACGAGGCGTATCGTGGTGTGGCCGAGGAGCCGGCGCACGGTGTCCGAATCGACGCCCGCTTCCTTCAGGAGGGTCGCGTGGGTGCGCCGGAAGTCGTTCGGCGAGCAGGGTGCGATGCCTGCAGCTCGGCATGCCACCTTGATGTCCCGCGTTGTGGTTCGGCCCCTCCGCGAGCGGCAGGTAGGGCAGGGCGGCCTCGATCAGCGGACGGTAGAGGCCCAGAATGGGGACCCACCGGTCCGACTCCCTGGTCTTGGTCCCCCCCCGCGTCTGTGGACCTTGCCGGCCGCTAGGTCGATGTCCGTTGGCAGGAGCGTGAAGGCTTCCGAGCTCCGGCAACCGAGGGCGATGCAGATGGCAGGGGAAGGCAGCGCAGTGCGGGTCGAGGCTGGCGAGCAGCCGCACGATCTCCTTTCCCTCGTGAGCGAGCGCTCGCGCGGCTCGTACCCGGCATGAAGGTCTGGCGGGCGCAGCGTGCTCAGGTCGGAGCGGTAGGCTTTGGCCCGGGTGGCGAGCCGCAGGGCGATCTGGAGGTGTTGAAACTCTTTGCTGATGGTGTGGTCACTTGCCCCTTCGGCCCGGTGCTGCTTCACGTAGGAGTCGACCAGGTCTGAGTCCACGCGGGAGAGAGGCAGGTCGAGTCCCCGCGACGTGTCCGAGCTTTTGCTCGTAGACCTCAACCGTGACGGGGAGCAATTGCCGGCCTCCACCTCGCGGCGCTTCATCTCAAGCGTGCGGCCTATCCACTCGCCCAGGGTCGCTTTCGCCGAGGCTGCGTAATTCGGATCGTTGGCGATGCGTTCCCGGTTGGCTCGCCACGCTTTGGCCGCGATGATGTCCGTGCACTTGGTCGACTCGGGGCGACGCGCGACTGGATCTGCGCGGACCGACGAGATGTTCTTGCGCTGTCGAATCCCTCGAATCGCCTAGCCATCGTTGAAAGTCCTCGTCGAGAACCGATACGACCGTCGCAACCTCTTCGCGCCCGCGGACCGCATGTGCCTGCAGGC
>DASQDA010000946.1:0-6252 GCA_035634435.1 Polyangiaceae bacterium | reverse complement strand
CAAGAATGGCATCGCCAACCATGCGAACCAATGCGTGATCCGCCTTGGGGTGGCCTTACGCGCATCCGGCATCAGTCTGGCCTCGTACCGGGGGCGTTCTGTTGGAACGGTCACAGTCGCGCTCATCCGCTGCGGGTCGAGGAGTTCAAACTGTGGCTCGACTCCGACGATGCGCACTTCGTCCCATATTACGCGGAGCGGTATACGCGCGACGCACAGGGCCGTCAGACGACGCATCAGGCCTTCGCTGGCCGGCGCGGTATCGTCGCATTCATGAACTTTTGGGGGGCGGGTAACACGGGCGATCACATCGATCTGTGGAATGGCTCACGCATAGCGCATGGCGACACGAGCTACTTCGCTCGCTCTCAGGAGATCTGGTTTTGGCAGCTCTCTTGACGCGTGTACAGGCGGGTCTCGGCGCACTGTTGGCCTGTGCCGTTGCAGTGTTGGCCTGTCGACCCGAGAATCCCCCCGCGACGCACGCAAGCCGCGTCAACACCGCTGCTCGGGCGGCGAGCCACGGCGCCGCGCCCAGCGCCCACTCCGTGCCCTCGGGCTCGGAACGTTCGCCCTCTCAGCACCCGAGCGCGGCCCCAGGCAGCGACGCCGACGCATCCGTTGCGGAGATGCTCCCTGTCGAGCACACGTTGCAGGAGCGAAGCGTGCGGCTGCAGGCGACCAAAGGCCGCTGCGAGCTCCTGCTTGACCTGGTGCCCGCTTCGAAAACCAAGGTTGGCGTCGATTCCCCCAGCGGCGCTACCAGCCCGCTCGGCCTCGACCTCGCGCCTCCCTGTTACGTGCTGGTGTGGAACGCACCGCCTCCGCGCTTGCGCGGTGGCCGCTCAGAGTCTGGAGGGCTCCCCATCGGGAGCGCCGGAGACGTGATGGCCTGGAAGTACCCTACCGCACGCGGCACCACCGTGTTGGCAGTGATCGGCGACCCCGTGCTGCCGAGCGGTCCCAACGACGAGCTACACGAAAAGCGTAAGACGCAAAAGTTCCGCTGCGCTGGCAGCCTGCAAGGCGTCAAGCTCACGGCCACCGGCGCGACGCTCTCGCCCAAGCGCGCCCAAGCGTCCGTCTTCTGTGTGGAGACCGCTCTCGACGAAAAGGACTTTTGGATGCTCGCGCACGACTGAAAGTGCGTCGTCCGGCCATGTTTGTGACGGGTGCGCGCCTGGGTCGTGGCCTCGTCGTGCTCGGCAAATCGAGGGCTACACCGTCGCCATCGGATTCCCCATGCGCAGTACGACACGCGCGCTGCTGAGCCGGCTCGACGCCATGGTCCTCGAAGCCGGCGGCCGCACTGCTTCGAACCTAGCGAGCCTACGGACCGTCAGCCGCAGGTCACCGCGACTCGTCGGGAGCAAGCGCGCTGAGTAGGTCATCCATGCAGGGTTGCGTTGCGGCGACGGCCCGCTGCAGGCGGAGGGTGTTCCCGAGCAGGCGCTCCGGGTCGAGCTCCACGGCATACGCATGCCGCAGAAAATGTCGAAAGCCGAGCAAATGCTCCCAGTCGCGTTCTGCAGCCTTCGGAATCATCGCAGGGCGTACCCGTGGGAGCGCCTCGCTGGCATCGGCGAGCAGCTGTCGGTGCCAGTTTTGGCCGGCTCGCTCGGGTAGACGAAGGGCCTTCTCGACTCTCACCAACAGTTGTTCGAACGCCTGGTATGCATGGTCCAACGACAGCGCAACCAGCGCAGCTTGGGGCGCGCCCAGAGCGGGATCGGTCGCACTGCACGTTGCCGCATGACGGAGCACCTGCTGCCAGTCGCGTTCGACCTCGGCACGCAGCGCCACCAGGCGGACCTGTGTTGGGCTCACAAGGGGTGCCCTTCCGCGAGCACACGCTGCACCAAGGTATCAGGAGCCTTGTCCACGGATATGACGTGCACCGGCCGTTCTGCACGTCGCCAGACGCTGGCCGCCAGCTCGTCGGGATTGTCACACTCGGCGACCAGCAGGTCGACGTCACTGCCCTCTGTCGGTCGCCCCCAGGCGAAGGACCCAAACAGCCACACCTGTCCGCAGCGTCCCTCGCGGCGAGCCTCTGCGACAGCGGCGGCCACCTTCGGCAACACACTGGACCGAAGCGCTGCCGCTTCCTCGTCCTCGCGCGCCAGATCGGCCTCGATGACGGCGACGACTCGACGCCGCAAGGTCGCAAAGTCCGTGTGTTCCATGCCTCAGTTTGGCGCGACAGGTGTGCTCGGTGCAAGGTGTGGCCCGCTGAAGTGAGCGGCGGTGCGTGGTATCTACGGCAGCATGAACCAGCGCAACCTTTCGCTTCTCGTTCTCCTTTCGGGTGCGGTCGTCCTTTCTGCGTGCGGCGGGGCTCAGGTTCCGGCGGGCGACGCGCCGCCAGTTGCGGGCGCTTCGACGCCTTCAGCCGAAGCGGGAACACGCCCGAGCACCACAGCGGAGGCGTGTGAGGCGAGCGGTGGCACCGTGGTGGGCGACATCGGAGACGGTGCCATTCACCGTCCCGAGTATCGCTGTCCGAGCGGCGCGGCGCCGAGCGCGAGCGTGCGGCCCCCGGAGGGAGGCCCTGTCGCGATAGAAGGCGCCGTTTGCTGTCCGCGATGACACGCCGAGCAGGCGGCACGTAGCCCGGTCCGGGTTTAGCCGCTGGGCACGTCGGCGGCTCCCGAGCACGCAATCACGCGCACTGAAGGATCGTGTGAGCACTCGACGTTGGACAACTCACAGCCACGCGGTTTGAGGTAACCGTTCGGAACGTCAGATGTAGGCCCAAGTGAGCGCTGCAGTCGCTAGCATTTCACGGTTCCGAGCGACCACCACGCCTGCAGTAAAGCACACCGCGGCCGCTCGCTGTGTGGTGGTGCAGCGCAACAGCTCGGGGCGCCATGCACGTGGCGTGACGCTGTCTTGAGCAGAATGCTGCGCTGCCAAAAGTACCTCACCTTGAACAAGCAGGCGACATGAGCAGACGAGTCGAAGTGACCATTGGCTGCCACGCACTCGACTGTGAGGCGCCGGCACGCGGGAGACGCGACCGACGATCCAAACCAGGCCGAGTGCGCAGCCTACGAACCGTGTACTCTGCGTACGCAACGGTCGAAAGGGTGGCGTCTTGACGGCGACGAACAGCCCCGTGCAGCGCATCGCCGACGGCACCGCGGCGGTGCAAGAAACGATAGCGCCGGAGGTGCAGATCGAGGTCACGACCGCCGAAAGCATATGTTTCGCCATGGAATGCGCGGCCATTCCAATCGTCATGGATCTCAAAATTACGAACCTGTCGACCGGCGCGTTCTTGAGCGTTGAAGTGGGGGTCACTCTACAGCCCGGATTGGGTGCCGAGCAACGGGTTCCGATTGCGTCCCTGCAACCGGGGGGCACGGTGTCGCTGCCGGTGCTCGACTTCAGGCTCGACCCCGGGTGGTTGCGTTCCGTCGTGGAACGAGAACCCTCCGAGCTGGTGATCCGCGTGTTGAGTCACGGTCGTGAGCTGTCTCGCGTAGAGCGCCGGGTAGAGGTGTTGGCATACAACGAGTGGCCCGGGCTCCGCGCCCCAGCCAGCCTCTTGGCCTCGTTCGTCATGCCGAACGAGCCCTGCATTGCGCTCCTGCTCGGCGTGGTCGGAGATATACTGCTGAGGACCACGCGCGATCCGGCGATTGTAGCGTACCAGTCCAAGTCGCTGGGTCGGGCGCGCGCGGAGGTGGCCGCGCTCTATGACTGCGTGAGCCAGTTTGGCCTTCGCTATGTTGGGGTTCCCCCCAGCTTCGAGGACGCGGGTCAAAAAGTCCGACTGGTCGAAACCGTGCTCAGCAACAAGCTAGCGAACTGCTTGGACGTAGCGTTGCTGTTCGCCAGTGCTCTGGAGGCGATGAACTTCGCTCCATTGGTGATTCTGCTGGATACGCACGCATTCTGCGGCGTCTGGTTGGAGGACGATCGCTTCTCCGAAGGCGAGGTTGAGGATTCGGCGAGACTCCGCACCCTCGCCCAGCTGGGGTCATTGCTGTTGTTCGACGGAACGGCCGCGCTCTCCGGACGCACGTTCGCCGACGCGCAGGCGCTCGCCACCCATCACTTGAGCTCGGAGGAGCGCTTCAGGACAGCCCTGGACATTCGCGTGCTGCGTCGCGCGCGCTATTTGCCGCTGCCAATTCGGCGTGATCGCCACCTCGACGCAGTGGCAAGGTACCCGGTGAATCCGGTCCTCCCGAACCGTGATGACCCACAGCACTCGCGCGAGCAAGCGGAGCCATTGCGAGCAGCTCCAGAGACAGTCACGCAAAGCAGGTTTCGAAAATGGAAGGAGAGTCTGCTCGATCTCACGCTGCGTAATCGACTTCTCAACTTCCGTCTCACGGGCAAGTCCGTATTGCGGTTAGATGTGCCTGATGTGGAGCTCTTCGAGGATCTCCTTGCCGCGGACCGTCCCTTGCAGATGTTATCGCGGCCCGCGGAGAGCGCCCTTAGAAGTCCAGAGCTACTACTGCGCCGCGACGCAGACGCCGCCGAGGTGCGGAAGGCGCTGCGCGAGGACCTCAGCAAGGCGCTGATCTACTCAGCCGAGCCAGAGACAGAACTTTGGGAGCGCGCCATCACGCTGGACCGGGCGGCGCGGAAAGACCTGGAGGAGGGGGGAGCAGCAACACTCTTCGTCGCGATCGGGCTGCTGCGTTGGTACGAGTCGTCATCGAGCGAGGAGGCTCGGTTGGCCCCTCTACTGCTCTATCCGGTGAAGCTGGAGTTTGACCGACGGTCGCGGCGATTGACGTTGCGGCGCGAAGCTGATGACCCCGTGGTCAATCAGACCCTCATCGAGAAAATGCGGCTCGACTTCAAGGTCGATCTCTCGGCGCTCGCCAGGCTTGAGGCGGACGAACCCGGCGTGAACGTCGACAGTTTGCTGCGGTGCGCGAGGCAAGCCGTTCAGCAGGTGCCCCGCTGGGAGGTGCTCTCCGAGGCGCACATCGCGCTCTTCTCGTTCGCGAAGTTTCTGATGTGGAAGGATCTAGACGAGAACGCCGAGCAGCTCTTGAAGAGCGCGGTCGTCAAACGCATTGCGGAGGGCACCTGTGTTGAGGGTGCCGTGACTGCGGAGACGGTGGACCTGCGATCTCTGGACGCGAATGTGTCACCAGCTGAGCTGCCCTGCGTCTTAGATCTCGACGGCACTCAGCTGGCGGCGGTCGCTACTGCACTCGACGGCGCAAGCTTCGTCCTTCAGGGGCCGCCAGGGACGGGCAAGTCTCAAACCATCACAACCTTGATCGCAGCCGCTCTGGCCCGCGGAAAGACGGTTCTGTTCGTCTCCGAAAAGATGGCCGCCTTGGATGTGGTGCATCGGCGCCTTCGAAACGTGGGACTGTCCGACTTTTGCCTCGAGCTCCACAGTCACAAAACCAACAAGAAGGACGTCATTGCGTCGTTCAACGCGGTACTCGAGCGACAGCGTGGTCCCCAGGACAATGGAAAGTGGAAGGACGCCTGCGAGGAGCTCACAGGTTTGCGGGCGGAGTTGAACGGCGACGTTCAGGGGCTCCACCAACCCACGCTGCTGGGCGCATCCTATTACGAGGTGGGGTCACGCCTGCACGAGCTCAGCGGCAACCCCGACGTCCACGTGCAGTCCAGCACGGTCAGAGAGTGCTCCGGGCAGCCGTTTCGAGCCTTGCTGCAGGCGGTGGAGCGCTTCTCAGGAACTGCCGCTCGGGTCGAGCCGATTGCCGAGCATCCGTGGCGCGCGTCCGGTCGCGTGAAACTCGAGGCCGCCGAAGAGCGGTCACTCGCCCTGCTCGTCACGGGCGCGATAGCCGCTCTTCGACAGCTCGAAGACGCATCTCAGCGCATCGCTTTGCACCTGGGTCGTGTCCTCACCGGGTGCTGGGAGGAAGTCCACGGCCTTTGCTCCGCTGCCGACGCGTTGATTCAGGACCTTCGACTCCTGGATCGTGAGTGGAGTAGCGGTCCCATTGCCCATGCGGTTCATAACGCTCCCGCTTGGAGCGGGCTGGTGGACCAAGCGAACGGTTACCTCGCGTGCCGAGGTGCGATTGAGCACGGCGCATCCCAGCTGTCGAACCGCTGGCTCGATACCTTCTGCGAGCAAGACATCGAGCGTCTCGCTACGGTCTTCCAGCAACGCTCGCGCTCGATGTTTAGCTGGTTCTACCTGCGGGGGGCGCGACGCTCGCTCCTGCCGAGCGCACGCGGGGACCTCCCGGGTAACGCTCAGATCACTGAGGATCTGCTGCTCGCCCACCACCTTAC
>DASQDA010000945.1:0-1538 GCA_035634435.1 Polyangiaceae bacterium | reverse complement strand
CTGCCGCCGCTGCCGCCACCGCTGATACCACCAGCGCCAGCGCGACCGCCGCTGCCCGCCACTGAGCCACCGTTCCCGCCGCTCTCCGCACCTGCGTTGCCCGGAGCGCCGGCCTCGTTGTCCTCGCCGCCAGCACCCGCCTGCGGCTCCTCAGTGGACGCGCCGCCATTCGGCGAGCCGCCCGTCGCCAGAGTTGCGGAGCCGCCAGTCGACGAACCGCCGCTGGTGGGACCGCCGCCATTCGACGCGCCAGCGCTGGGCGCGCCAGCGTTGGCGTTGGCTCGACCACCGCTCTGCGATCCAACGTTCGAGGAGCCCCCTCGCCCACCAACGCCGGCGGTGCCGGCGGCAGCCTCGCCGCCGTCATCCTCGTCACCGCTGCACTGCGTCGACAGGGCCCCGAACGCCGCGACGGCGACGACCAAAAGATACTTGCTGTTCATGTCTCTAATCTCCGAGAGGACAGACGCTCCCGTAGACCCACACTGGCGCGCCCACAAGAGGCCGCTGACTGCGGCGCTGGTCCAGAGAGCTCGCGGCTGACGTGCGCACACCGGCAAAAGTCCGCAGAGAAGCGCACTGTGGGAAAAGACACGCAAGACAGCCACGCCGGCAACGTCTGCATCAGTGTTTGGTAAGCACCCTTTCAGAGTGGGACGCGAGTGCAGGTCTTCTCGGCAGGCTCGCGCAATTGGTGTTGCACTGGCGTGCGCGCACGCGACGCCAAGCCGCGTGACATGCGGAACCTGCGAGATGCTGGCCGGCACGGAGAGCGTCCCGCGAACGCATCGCTGCCGCTCGGACGCTTCTACATTAAGGGCGCGAGCGCTCGCCCGATGCGCGCGAAGAGCTCACCGCGTTCAGGGAGCATGGTAAGCCTTGGCGATGCGCACGCGCGGAGGCAGCTCGACCTGCTTGAGGTTCGTTGCGTGGGTGCTCGTGGTGTGCGGATGTGAATCCACTCAGCGCCCGGAGACGTTCGGAAAACCTTGTGCGGAGGATGCCGAGTGCAAGAGCCCGTTCCGTTGCATCAGCGCCACCGGTAGCGAGCAAGGCTCGCCAGCGCGAACGTGTACCCTGGCTTGTCAAAGGGACGCCGAGTGCCCCGACTGGGACGATGTCAAGGATTGCGCCGAGGGCTTCCCAAACTCCCACTGCGTGGACTCGGTTTGCGTCGACAAGACCTGTGAGGGTTAAGTCAGCCGTGGTGGCCGTGGCTTCGAGCTTTGCGCGCACACGCGACGAACAGCGTCGACCCGCAGCGCGAGTGACGCATCGGCAGCGTTACGTCCGTTGCCCGCGACACCTGTGGTCCACACAGGCCCGCTATGGCACGACGCGCCGCCAGTAACGTGTCGCCGTATGGGTCTACGCTCTGGCGGCGATCCGTGAGCTCCTCACATCGGAGCGCCGGCAGTGATCCAATCCGAGATGGTCTGCCGGTTGGCTTCGCTCAAACACGCCCCAGCATTTCCCATTCCGCACGCGTTGGGCATGCGCCGCGCCGCGCAGGTCGGAGTGGTACCGGTGACCGTGTG
>DASQDA010000944.1:0-4728 GCA_035634435.1 Polyangiaceae bacterium | reverse complement strand
CCTGATTGGGAAACCGACGAGAATCATGGCAACCACCGACACGAAGTTATACGTGGCGCTAGGAGTGCTCGCCCTGCTTGGCGGCGCGCTCTACCTCACCAACAAGAGCAACCAGGCCGAGGAAGCGCACTATTCAGTGGGCGCCCGCAGCGCCACGCTTCCGAAGCTGCAGATCACCGACGACGACATCAACAAGGTCAACAAGGTCGTCCTGAAGAAGGCCGGCGGCGGTGATGCAGGGCCGCCTGTCGAAGTCACGCTCGTCAAGCAAGGCGAAGAGTGGCAGCTCGATCAACCGGTCAAGGCACTCGCCAATCAGGCGAACGTGAAGTCGCTGCTCGACAACCTGAAGACGCTCAAGGTGAGCGAGGTCATCGACCCCGGCAAAGCTAGCTACGCCAAGTACGGCGTCGGTGATGACCAGGGCTTACACGCCGTGTTCCACAAGGACAACGGCGTGGTGCTCGACGCTCACTTTGGCCAGAGCGGCGGCCGCGGGCAGATGACGCGCATCGCCGGGCACGAGGGCGTGTACGCCATCAACGGCTACTCCAGCTACCTGTACGAGCGGGACGTCAAGGGCTGGCGCGACCTCACCCTCTTCAAGTTCGAAGAGGTGGACGTCGCCAGCGTCAACATCGACAACGAGAACGGCAGCTTCGTCTTCAGCAAGGAAGGCGAAAATTGGACCGGTAAACACAAGAAGGCGAAGGGCGGCGCCCTCGCCCCGCTTGCCAAGCTCGACGCCGCCAAGGTCCCCGATCTGCTGCGGGCCTACAAGGGCCTCAATGCGGATGGTTTTGCCGACCCTGCGAAACAGCCCGCAGATGTCGGCCTCGACAAGCCGAGCGCGACCCTAACGTTCACGCTCAAAGATGGGGCGAAGCGCGAAGTCAGGGTGGGCTCGAGCGCTGAAGGGTCGGGCCGCTGGGTCCAGGTCAGCGGCAAACCCGAGATCTACAGCATCAGCTCCTGGGCCGCGGATTGGGCGACTGCCGACGAGAAGAAGTTCCAGAAGTCCGAAGACGCCAAGCCGGGCGAGCAGCCCGACACCGGCGGCGGCATGCCGCATGGTATGCCCGGTATGCCCGGTATGCCCCACGGCGTGCCTCCCAGCGAGTAGCCGGGTAAACGTGGCCGAGTGTGCTGAAAGCAACGTTTCAGCCACTCGGCGCGGCAGCGTAACGCTCGCTACCAGGCGTAGTCCTCCGGTGCCGGTTTGTGACCGGGGAAGATGCTGTCGAGCTCGGCCAGCGTGGCGCCACCCAGCTGGATGTCCAGCGCGTGGAGCGACGTCGTCAATTGCTCGAGCGTACGCGGCCCGATGATCGGCGCGCTGACGACCGGGTTGCTCAGCAGCCAGGCTATGGCCACGTCGGCTGGATCATGGCCGAGCTCACGACAGAGCGTCGCGTAGCGCTCCAGCTTGTCGTTTGCGCCCTCGCGCGCGGCGCGCGCCCAGTCGCTGTCACGACGGCTCTTCGCGCTACCACCGCGGCGGCTCGAACCGGCCAGCGCGCCCCCAGCCAATGGGCTCCAAGGAATCACGCCCACGCCATATCGAGCACAGGCCGGCAGCACCTCGAGCTCGACTTGCCGCGTGAGCAGGTTGTATTTGCTCTGCTCGGAGACCAAACCCAGGAAGTGACGCGAGCGCGCCATCTCGTTGGCCTGAGCGATATGCCATCCAGCGAAGTTCGAGGACCCGACGTACAACACCTTGCCCTGTTGAACGAGCACCTCCATGGCCTGCCAGATCTCGTCCCACGGCGTGTCACGGTCGACATGGTGCATCTGGTAAAGGTCGATATGGTCCGTGTTCAAGCGGCGCAGGCTCGACTCACACGCTTGTCGGATGTGCAACGCCGAGAGGCGTCCGAAGTTCGGCCATTCGCCCATGCTTCCGTAAACCTTGGTGGCAAGGACGACCTTGTCGCGACGTCCGGCGGTCGCAAACCAGCGACCAAGGATTTGCTCGGTCACCCCCTCGCCCGGCTTGCCGCCGTACACGTTGGCCGTATCGAAGAAGTTGATGCCTTGATCGAGTGCAGCATCCATGACGGAGAAAGCGTCCGGCTCGCTCGTGTCGCGGCCGAAGTTCATCGTTCCGAGACAGAGTCGACTGACCTTCAAACCTGAGCGGCCTAGCTGCGCGTATTGCATGGGTGAGCCTCGGGGTGCACTGACCGAGCTTCCCCGCCCGAACAGCGAGCTCTCGTGATTGGCCTGAGCTCTTCGCGTGTCAACGTGAACAAATTCGCGCAGCTCCCCAGGCTGGCGCTTTCGGGCATTGTTACTTGCTTGCCGCGACACTAAGACCTCTCGCAGGTTGATCGTTCGGCGCTCGATTCCCGGTTCCTCGCGGAGGAAGGCCTTGAGCGAAGCTCTCTGCCGCCACGGTCGCGTGGCGGTCGTCGTCTGCTGCGCGTTCGTCACCACTGCGGGGTGCGAGCGCAAGGCGCCAGGTCCCACCGAGTGCCGTCTGCTTGCCTACCGACTGGTTGGGGTCTCCGAGCGCGAGCTCCTGCAGGTGCCGGAGGTGCGACGCCGGGTCGATGAGGTGACCATGAAATGCTTGACCACGCCGTTCGACCGGGAGCTCGTGCGTTGCGTCGAGCGTCGCGGACAGGCGCGTGCTTGCACGCTGGAATACGAGCTCCGCCGCCGGCAGCTACGTGAAGGTTTCTGAGCGCCGCGCTGGCTGGGCGCTGCACCAACCCACCCGACGTGAAGCGAGCCCGACAGCAGCACGCGAAAACTGAACGGCTTGCGCAGTTTATTGCGCCGTCTGATTGTCGACGGTGCTCTCGGGCAACCAATTAGCAGCGACCAGCGCGGGAATTTTACCGCCTTCGCAAAGTTCCAAGGAGACTCCTTTGTTTCGACCTCTGCTCGCTTCGATTGTCGGTGTTGCGGTGCCGGCTTTGATAGTGGCCGCATGCTCGGGCACCGACAGCCCTGGCGCCCCGGCAGCGGGCGGCACCGGCACCGGCGGCACCGCAGCGGGCGGGCACTCGCCAGCCGGGGGCGCCGGCACGGCCCCCGTGGCGGGCGGAGCACTGGGCACCGCTGGGGTCGGCTCGCCTTCAGGCGGTGTCGCCAGCGCCGCCGGCGGATCGCCATCGAGCGGCGCTGGTATGGCGGGCGCCGGAGCACCGGCCACGGCTGGCGCGGCCGGCATGAGCGTCGCTGGCAGCGCCGGGGGCCCCAGTGCCGGTGCTGGCGCCGGAGGCGGCGGCGGCAGTTCGCCCGCGCAGGGCGGCGGGACGAACGCTGGCGGAAGCGGCGGAGGTTCCCCGCAACAGCCCGTCTCGTGCGAGCCGGTTCCTGCTGGACAACAGCTCGCCTTCCCGGGAGCCGAAGGGTTCGGCCGCTTTTCGAAGGGAGGCCGCGGCGGCTCCGTCTGTCACGTGACAACGCTGGCCGATTCGGGTCCAGGCTCGTTCCGCGACTGCGTGAGTCAGGGCAATCGCACGGTTGTCTTTCAAGTCGGCGGTTGGATCACGCTCACGGGCAATCTGGGCATCACCGCAAGCAACATCACCATCGCCGGCCAGACAGCGCCGGGCGGCGGAATAGGCATTCGCGGCACCAAGCTATCGATCGGCGGCAGCAACATCATCATGCGGTTCTTTCGCGTGCGCCGCGGCATCATCACCACCAGCGATCGTAACGACGCGATGACCGTGAGCTCGAAGGCGAGCAACGTGATCATCGATCACTGCTCGGTCGGATTCGGCACCGATGAGAACCTTTCGATGCCCGGCGACGAGGGGATCGGTCCGCGCGACTTCACGTTGCAATGGAGCGTGGTGGCGTGGGGTCTTCAGCGCAACAATCACTCGGCGGGCTCATTGCTCACGGCCAGCAACACCACCATCCATCATTCGGTGTACGCCTTCAATGGGACGCGCAACCCGAAGGCGCGCTCGGAAGAGGGGCGCACGCTCGACTTCGTGAACAACGTCATCTACGGGTTGAATGCACCCGATCCGGTGGGCGAAGCTGCAGGTTGGGGCATCAGCCAACATCCGTTCCTGATGGCCGACACGGCGAATGGGATGCATTACGCCAACGCCGTCGGTAATTACTTCATCAGCTACGGCAAGCGCACCTCGACCCAGGCATTCTCATCTGGAGCGACGAACGCTGCCGGCATGCCGACGTATAATCTTTACTTCGACGGCAACCTGCTCGACGGCAACGCCAACGGGGTGCTCGACGTTTCCAAGAGCGACTGGAGCATGGTCGGCACAGCAACGCGCCTGCCCACTCGAATCGCCGCGCCGCGCGTCTGCACCGACGACGCCCCCACCGCCTTCAACAAAGTGATGGCCCGGGTGGGCGCGTCGCTCACGGTGCGCGACGAGGTGGACGACGCACTGGTGAAGGCAATCAAGGCGCAGGGCGGCGTGAAGATTCACGATGAGACAGAGCTGGGCGTCGGAGCTCAGGGCTTTGGTGCCTTGGCCGCCGGCAGCGCACCCATGGACTCCGATAGGGACGGCATGTCGGACGCGTGGGAGACTCAACATGGGCTGTCGCCGAGCAACATGAGCGACGGCAATGCGGACGCCGATGCGGACGGCTACACCAACCTCGAGGAATACTTGAACGAGCTGGCAGCGCCTGCTTTCGTATTCTGACGGGGGATACACCCCTGCCGGGGTGCGTGCGCTTGGTAAGACCATTTGACAGTCAAATGGTTCTTGATCATCATGGATGTAG
>DASQDA010000943.1:0-1835 GCA_035634435.1 Polyangiaceae bacterium | reverse complement strand
TGCCAAAAGAGCGTGTCTCCGAGCTCCAGCCGCAGCATGTGCAGGACGAGTCCGCCCTTCTCGTACAGGTGACGGTCGAACAGATCGATTGGCTCGGCGTAGTCGCGACACACGATCGGCCGCTGGTAACGCGCGCCGGCCTCCGAAAGGTACGCGTCCTGATCGATCTGAATCGCGTGGTCGTATTCGTCGCGACCCCAGCGGCTCTCGCGCTCCAGATGCTCGAAAAACGTGGCAAACCCCTCGTTCAGCCACGCGTGGGACCAGTCGCGACAAGTCACGAAGTCACCAAACCACTGATGAGCGAGCTCATGCGCAACCAGATCGTCCGAGGAGATGTCGATGGCGGCGCGCTTGTCGAGCAAGACGTGCTCGTAGAGCGTCGTGGCGGTGGTGTTCTCCATGCCTCCGAAGATGAAGTCGCTGACCACGATCTGCGAGTAGCGGCTCCACGGGAAAGGAACGCCCGTGAGCTTCGAGAACAGCTCGAGCATGCGCGGCGTTTCACCGAAGCTGCGCAGCGCGTCCGCCTTGCGCTCTTTGGGCACGTAGTAGCGGATCGGGATCTTGCGGCCATCGGCGAGGGCAGCCGCGCGGTCGTCGACCAGCGCGAACTTGCCAACCACGAGCGTCAGCAGGTAGCTCGGATGCGGTTTGTCGAGACGAAAGTGAAAGCGTTGCGAGGCGCCGGCCTTTTTGGGCTCGGGTTTTGCGATGAGCTCGCCGTTGGAGAGCGCGACGAAACCAGCAGGCACTTGCACGGACAGCTCCGTGGTCATCTTCACGTGCGGCTTGTCGTGACACGGCACCCAATAGCGCGCGTCTTCGTCCTGACACTGGGACCAGAGCTGAAGCGGCCGATCCGGCACCTGAGCGTCGGGCTCCAGGAAGTACAGGCCGCGGCGCGGCTCGGCCCGGTAGCGCACCTCGAGACGCACGCGTCGATGTTTCGCCAGGCCTGAAATCAGCAGGCTCTCCCCGTCATACTCGAAAGCAGCGTCAGCGGCCGAGCGCCCGGTGAGACGACGCACGGAATGGATGTCGAAACCCACGGCGTCGAGGCGAATGCAGTCGGCGTCCGGCGTCACCCGCTCGATGTCCAGCGTGGCGCTGCCGGCCACCGCCTTTTTCTCGAAGTCGACGCTGAGATCGAGGGCCAGGTGTCGCACCTGAAAAGGCAGCGCGCGCTCGTATTTGCGCTCGGTGCCCGCGAGCGCGAACGGTGCGGCGCTGACGCCGGCGCAGCCACAGCGCTCGTGCAGACGAAGGAAAGCTGTCATGGCAATAGCTCGAAGTACCGGCTCTTTGGCGCCTCGGCAAGCGCTGGCACGCTCGGCCGATGCGATGGCTAGGGTTTCACCAGCCTCCTAGGCCCCGTCAACACCAGCTATAGTGCGGCGGTGCCCGTCACGCTCACTGGAGAAGTTGAGCGCGTCACCTACGAGAACGAGGAGACGAGCTTTCGCGTGTTGCGGGTCGGCTCCTTGTCGGGCGAAGGCGCCCGGCCGGGCAGCATCGTGGTGGTGGGTACGTTTCAAGCGGTGGGCCCCGGGTCGCGGGTCAGGGCAACGGGTAGCTTCGTCACGGATGCGCGCCATGGCGAACAGTTTCGGGTCGACGCCCTGGTACCCATCGAGCCCAACACGCTGGTCGGCCTCCAGAAGTACCTGAGCTCTGGCCTCATTCCGGGCGTGGGTCCCGCGCTCGCCAAACGCATCGTGCAGACGTTTGGCCTGGAGACCTTGCAGGTGCTCGATCATCAATCGGGCCGGCTCGCGCAAGTCCCAGGCCTCGGCGAGAAGCGGCTGCGCGACATCCGGCAAAGCTGGGCTGCG
>DASQDA010000942.1:0-3910 GCA_035634435.1 Polyangiaceae bacterium | reverse complement strand
TCCGCAACACGCAAGCGGAGAGCCGACGAGCGCTGCACCGCCCGCGGACGCCAAGTCGACCTTCAGCGCGCGTCAAAGCTGAGCTGGGCGCGCGCTAACGCCCGGGCAGCGCGATCGAGCCCGAGGACAAGCCCAGGCCGGCTGCAGTCTGGAAAAGACGTCAGCTTCCTAGAGCCCTTCGAAGGGCCCTAGAAACATCACATCATCCCAGGCGAACGGCGGGCACGCCGCGACGCGCGCGGCGGCAGGCGCTATGCGCACCGTGCCTCCGGTGACCTGGAGTCCGCGCAGCCGCGTGACACAGTCGCCGGGGCTGGCGGGGCTCGGAGCCGAATGCTCGACCAGGGCGAAGGTCTTACCGTGAGCTTCCAGCGTGCGCACAGCGCCCGTCTTGTCGCGATGAAAGGTGCAGCCGGCAGGAAGGTCGAGCGGCCGCCGGCTCGCGTTCGGCGTCCCCTCCTCGAGCCAACACGCGCCCGCGTTATCGACGAGAGTCAGCGTGACGCCAGCGACGCTGACGGAAGAGCTTGCCACCGTTTCGCTCGTTGACGCCGCCGCTTCGCCACGCCCGGCGGCTCCGGGCACAGGGTCTGCCTGGGCAGCTTGGCGTGAGCCCGCGCTCTCGGAGCGCGCGCAGCTCGCAGCGCAGGCCAAGCCCACCACGAGGAGGCTCAACGGCACTGCGGCCTTCCCGCAGCCTTTCACAGGGACCAAAACCAGACCTGAGATGCCTTGTTTGCGGGAGCGTCGTAGGTCTTCGTCAGGCCCAGGGCCCATCGCACGGCGAGGCGATCTTTGGATAGGCATTCCACAGCAGCAAGAAGCTCGGCTTCGGCATGTCTTCCTTGGTCCTGGTCCCGTTGAACGGATACCCGCCCCACCTCGCAGGAAGCGCCGAGTGGACGCGGGTTGCGCGACCGGTGCTGCACCGCCCGTCCGCGGCAGACCGACCTTCAGCGCGCGTCGAGGCTGAGCCGCGGGCGCGCTACCGCTCCCGGCAGCGGGATCAAGCCACGCGCGTCGAGCAGGCCGCGAACGGTACCCAGCTCGGTCACCAGCTTTTGCACGAGCGGCGCCACCTCGCCGTGAGCGCCGGCCTTCTCTCGCTTCTCGATCTCCTCGGCGAGCGTCGCCATGCGCACCGCTCCGAAGTTCCCACAAGCGCCCTTGATAGCGTGCGCCAAGGAGAGGCAAGCATTGAGGTCGGCGTTCGCGGCCGCCTCTGCCAACGAGCGGAGTCGACGCGTGATGTCCTCGAGGAAGATCTGCGTCAGCTCGACCACGATGGTCGGTGACCCCGCGTCATCGGCTAGCTCAATCAAGCGCGACAGGTCCAGGTGCGCGGCGCTGTCCTGGTTCGGAGCGGGAATGGTCGTGGGAGCGTCCGGGGGTGCTTTCTGGGAGTCCCGCGAGCGGGTGATCCAGTAAGCGACGCGAGCGCGCAGCGTGGCCAGGCTGAACGGCTTGGCTATGTAGTCGTCCATACCGGCGGAAAGACAGGTGCGTCGCATGCCCGGGACGCCACCGGCCGTGACGGCAATGATGGGCATGCGTTCGCGCCCGCGTTCGCGGCGACGGATCTCCCGTGTGGTGTCGAAGCCGTCCATCTGCGGCATATGGCAATCCATCAGCACGACGTCGTAGTCGTCGTTGGCAAGCTGCGCGAGCGCCTCCATGCCCGAGGGGGCGCCGTCGACGACGCAGCCGATACCGGACAGGGCGCGCGAGATGAGCGCCATGTTGAACTCGTTGTCCTCGACCACCAGGGCGCGGCCCTCGATCATCGGCAGACTCCGCGAGCCCTCCGAGCTCGGAGCGACGCTGCGGCCGCTGTCACGCGGATCGTCCAGGATCTCGGACAAGATCGCGAGCAGCTCTTGGCCGGAGCGATGCAGTCCCTGGACAGCGGCCCGCTGCGAGGGGTCGAGCTCGGTTTCCAGCAAGAGCTCACTCGCGCCAATGACGACCGTCATCGGTGTCCGCAGCTCATGGCTCAGAGCCACCCCATCGCGACCGAAGCTCCGCGCGCGCAGCAGCCCGGCGATGCGCGGCAAGAGCTCGCGCCACTGCTCCGGACTGGGCGGGTTTGCGGCGGTGGCTCCCACCGCTGCCATTTCGTCCAGCAGCTCGGGGGGAAAGGTCGACTTGGGGCGATCGGAAGCTGGTCTCATGCGACGTCCTGGGACAGGTCGAGGGTTGCGATGCGGCGGTACAGGGTGGCTCGACCGATGCCGAGAAGCTTGGCCGCTTTACCAACACTTCCTTGCGTAGCGCGCAGGGCACGTTGAATGGCACGGCGCTCGAGCTCGCGCAGTGGAACGATGTCCTCGTCCTTGGCGGCGGCACCGTTGCTGGTCTTGGGGACGGCAGCAGGAATCGCGGGCAGGCCGGCACTGCGAATGTCGGCTGGCAGGTCCGAGAGCGTGATCTCCTCGCCGCGACACGCGAGCAGGCTTCGGTGGACCACGTTCTGCAGCTCCCGCACGTTGCCCGGCCAGCGATGACGCGTCAGCGCGTCCAGAGCGTCCGGCGAGATGCGCTTTACCTCGCGGCCTACGCCGGCCTCGAGCGTCCGCAGGAAATGGCCGACCAGCAGCGGGATGTCCTCGATGCGCTCACGCAGCGGCGGTAGGTAGATGGGATAGACCACCAGCCGGAAGTACAGATCTTCACGGAAGCGGCCGGCCTCGACCTCGATGCGCAGGTCGCGGTGGGTTGCGCACACGATGCGCACGTCGATCGGCACTTCGCCCGAGCCGCCCACGCGACGGATGGTCTTTTCTTGCAACGTTCGCAGCAGACTCGCCTGCGTCATCATGCTCATCTCGCCGAGCTCGTCGAGCAGCAGCGTGCCGCCATTGGCTTGCTCGAAACAGCCGCGCCGCAGCTGGGTCGCGCCGGTGAAGGCGCCGCGCTCGTGGCCGAACAGCTCGGATTCCTGCAGCGATTCCGGAATGCCCGCGCAGTTGATAGCCACGAAGGGCCCGCGTCGCTTGGGGCTACCCGCGTGAATAGCGCGGGCGATGAGCTCCTTGCCAGTGCCGCTCTCCCCGAAGACGCACACCGCTACGTCACTGGCCAGCACGCGGCTCACCTGCTGTGCCAGATCCCGCATCTTGGGGCTCTGGCCAACGATCGCCCCCAGCACGCTGCGTTCACCGAGGGCGCTCTCCAATCGACGGACGCTCGCCATGAGCTCGCGGCGCTCGCGCGCGCGGTGCACCGCCAGCACCAGACGATCGCGGTCGAGGGGTTTGGTCACGTAGTCGTAAGCGCCCGCGCGCATCGCGGCGACCGCCGTCTCGAGCTCCACCTGTGCCGTCACCACGATCATGGGCAGATCGGCATCCCGCGCGCGGAGGTGCTGGATGACCTTGAAGCCACCCACTTCACCCAGGCCGAGATCGACGCAAGCCACCACGGGGCTCTCACCGTCGTCGTGAATGGCGCTCTCGCCGGACTCGTGCTCGACGACGCGGTACCCGGCGCGCTCCAGCCAGAAGCGGATGAGCCGGCGCGCCGTCGGATCATCGTCCACCACTGTCACCAACTCGCCGTTCGCGCTGCTCGCTTGAGCCGGGGCAACCTCGTCGTCCAACATTCACGCACTCGAACGTCCGTGACGCGTCCCGCCTTTAGACTTCGCTGTCTCAGCCAGCGACGAAAGAGGCACCGCCAGCCGGGCGCGCCGCCTGGCGAAATCGGGCATGCATCTGCTAACCCGCTGAATCTTCAGCATATCCGTCGTGGCTCCGACGACCCCACCTGCGTCGCCGAGAGCTGGAACGGACCTCGCAAAGGAGGTCCTCACCTGGGCGGCACGACTTCTCCCTCCGATTCCCAGTCCCCTTCCTCTTCAACACGGAATGCTGCGCGTCAGCGGCCGGACTCTTGAGTCAGCGCTGGCTTC
>DASQDA010000941.1:0-2326 GCA_035634435.1 Polyangiaceae bacterium | reverse complement strand
GACGACGCGGCCCGGAGCCTCCACGTGCTCCAGGAAATCCATGGCGCACACGGCGTCGAACGAGCCGTCCGGGTACGGTAGCGCGAGGGCGTCGCCGGCTTCGTAGCGGACGGTCTGGGTTTCATCGTGGCGCCGCGCTACGACCAAGCTGTCCGGCGACGCGTCCAGCCCCACCACGCTGTAGCCGTCGCGGGCCAGCTGATTGGCGAGAAAACCTGCTCCGCAACCCACGTCCAGCACCTGAGCAGCGGGGCCGAGCTCCTGCCGTAGGCGCGCGCTTACCCAGGGGTTTCGCAGCCGAGATTCGGCGCGCAAGAGGGCCACGGGGTCATCGTTGGCCGCGTACCAGCGCTCGCCGAGCTCGTCATAGATGGCGTTGTTTACTTGCCGTGCTGGGGTCGTTGCCATGGTGCGTTCCAGTAGATCACTTGATAGAGCCCAAAGGCACAGGTGAGCGCTGCCTGCGCGACGAGCAAGGTGCGTGCGCCGCTGAGCCACAACAAGGCCGTGCAGGCGAGCACGATGGGGTGCAGTACGAACAACACCGCGTGCAGCCACTGCTCCCATGCATCGCACGCCTTCGCATGCACGAGCTCGTCCTTGGTGATGAAGATGCAAGAAAACGCGGATGCCGCGGCGTAGACCCACAGGGACTCGGGAGTCGGAGCCAGGCCGAGCGTCAGGGCGTAGCAAGCCAGGACGCTCAAGGTGTCGAGGGGGTGCCCCACACGCTCCCAGCGGGGCAGCCCGCGCTTGCGATGAAAATGCAGCTCGTCTACCAGCATGAACGTCGCCTGCAAACCGAGCGGGAGCGTCAGCAGCGCGACATTCACCGAGCCACCTTGCGCAGGACGGCTCCCGACAAGGTGAGGCCAGGGCCGAACGCTAGACTGATGATCGGCTGTCCCTCTCGGACGCGAGCGTCGCCGAGGAGCTCGAGCCAGACGTGAGGCAGCGTGGCGGACGACATGTTGCCGCGCAGGGCGAGAACGTCGCGGCTTTTTCCGATCTGGTCTTCGACGAGGGCCAGACCGTCGCGAACCTGGTCGAGGATCCGTGGCCCGCCGGGATGCACGGCGAACAGCGCTTGCTCGCGCTCGCGGGTACTGAGCTCTGCGCTCGAGCACAGGCGAGCCACGAAGCTTGCCAGAGCGCTCTGGATGCGTTCCGGCACGTCGCGCGCCAGCGTCATCTGCATGCCCCAATCCGAGCAGACCCAGTTCATGGCGGAAGCGGAGTCCGGGACGACTTCTTCGGCGAGCGCCAGGATCTCCAGAGCGGGATCGCTCGACGACAGAGCGTCGCAAACGGAGTACGCGATGAAGCCGTCGGCGAACAAGGTTTGGATCACCAGCTGCTCGGGCGTTTGCAGCATTGGATTGACGTGCAGCGAGCATACCTCCGTGTGCACGATGTCGGCGCGACGCGAGCCGCCGAGGCGCAGCGAGCTGGCGGCCGAGACGAGACCGGCCGCAACCCGCAGGGCCGGCAACGCAGCGTAGCAGCCCATATGGTAGGCGTGGGTGACCCGGCTCTGCCTTCCCCAACCCCGCTCGGCCACGAAGCGTTGCGCAGCGCTCGGTGATTCATAGCCGGTGCAGGTCACATGCAGCAGGTCCGAGGGCGGTGCATCTTGCGCAGCGTACAGGCCTTCGAACGCGGCGCGCGACGCTTCTGCGAACGCGCGTGTCCGCGTCAGCATGCCCTCACCTTCGGGCCGCTCGTGGAGTCGATAGACCTGCATGGCTTCCCAGCGGGTGTGCGTGCAATCCGCGATCGCGACTCCCCGTTGCCGGATCTTGTCAGGCCCGCAACCGAAACGAGCAAGCCGACGCACGATACGCTGGTGAAACTCGGTTTCGTCGAAGGGCTGCTGGGCCGCCGCGGCCGCCGTCGCATTCGCGCGGGTGTGTGCCGCGGCCAGCCAGCTTGCGCTCTCCTCTTGGCTCACGAGCGAGGGCGGATGCAGCGCGCGAAAGCTCTCGAGGAAGAAGGGGTTTCGCATCTGCTTGCAGGGATACGCCGGAGGCTGGGAAAAGCGTCGCGAGCCCTCGCAAAAGCAAATTCTGAGCCGCGCGCGCTCGTCTGAACGAGCTCGCATGCTCCGGCGTCTGCCGGCGGCAGCACTGGCTTTCCGCGTCCTTCACGGCAGCTAGGCTCGCAGCGAGGCAGGCAAGGCGGGGAGTTCCGCCCCACGCGTCGCAAACGCCTCAACCGCGCCGGGTTGCTCCGCGGCTGATGCACGAAGGTCCGCGGCCCTGCGAACGCACGTTGGGAGGTGTCAGGCCCCAGGTGCAACCGTGCCCGTTTGCGGCTCTTCCACGCC
>DASQDA010000940.1:0-13438 GCA_035634435.1 Polyangiaceae bacterium | reverse complement strand
AGCTCGTGGTCGAGCTCCGCCAGCACCGACCCAGCCTCCACGCGGTCCCCCTCCTCGACGGCGAGGCGTTGGATCCGGCCCCCGGCCTCGAAGCCGAGGTGCGCCGGTTCTAGCTCTACGATGCCCTGGAAATCGTGCGGCGCGGCGCTGCCCGCGCCACAGCCCGCCAGCCCTACCCCCAGCAGGCACGCCCATCCAGAGTTATTTGTCATTCGACTGATATAGAACCCCGAGGAACCCGGCGCAAGGTGTTGCTTCGTCCTGGAGTACCCTCCGGGTGCCGAGCTCACGGCACCCAAAAAACATGGCCTCCACCCTCGCTCAACGACCGCGCCGGAACCGACGAACAGCCAGCCTGCGCGCCATGACCCGGGAGACGGCGCTGCTGCCGTCCCAGCTCGTGCTGCCCCTGTTCGTGCAGGAAGGCACGGAGCAGCGCTCGCCGATCCTGTCGATGGCGGGGCAGGCGCGGCTCTCCATCGATCTCCTCGTCGAGACCGCGACCGAGGCGTTCGAGCTGGGGGTGCGCGCAGTGGCGCTCTTCCCCGTCGTTCCAGAGAGCTCCAAGGATCAACGGGCGACGGAGAGCACGAATGCGAGCGGCCTCTTGCCACGCGCCATCCGCGCGCTGAAGAACGCCCTGCCGGAGCTCGTCGTCATCACGGACGTGGCGATGGACCCCTATTCGTCCGACGGACACGACGGGCTCTTGCTCGACGGGCGTATCGACAACGACCAGACGTTGCCCATTCTTGCGCAGATGGCCGTCACCCAGGCGCGTGCGGGCGCGGACGTGGTGGCGCCGTCGGACATGATGGACGGCCGGGTCGGCGCCATTCGCAGCGCGCTCGATGCTGCGGGCTATCCCGAGGTCGCCATCTGCAGTTACTGCGTCAAGTATGCATCCGCATTCTATGGACCGTTCCGCCAGGCGCTCGACTCTGCCCCGCGCAGCGGCGACAAGAAGACCTATCAAATGGATCCCGGCAATATCCGCGAGTGCTTGCGCGAGGTAGCGCTCGACGAAAGCGAAGGCGCCGACTGGCTGATGGTGAAGCCGGGGTTGCCGTATCTGGACGTGATTCGCCTGGTACGCGAGCGCAGCGCGTTGCCAATTGCCGCTTATCACGTGAGCGGCGAGTACGCGATGCTCAAGGCGGCGGCGGAGCGCGGCTTCATCGACTACGAGCGTTGCCTGCTCGAGAGCCTGCTCTGTCTACGGCGGGCAGGCGCCGATATCATCTTCACCTACGCGGCCATCGACGCAGCGCGTTTGCTGCGCACGAGCGGTTAACCCCTGCGCGGTGGCGCGACTCAAGCGTCGGCCAGGCCCAGCACGGATAGATACGCGCGACGCACGCTCGAGGTCACATCGGCGTAGTGCGCCAGGAGCTGCTGGGGGGCGGAGTGCTGCGGGTCGTCCTGGAAGCCCATGCGTCGCGCCAGCTGGGCCATGCCGCGGCGCTCCGCCGCGATGACCGACGAGCCGACGCCGCCCAGGATGTGAATGCGTTGCTCCAGGCGACGCAAGAAATGCTGTCCAGCCCGCAGCACTTCGAAGTGGGTGCGCTCGAGAATACCAAGCTCGTGCAGCGCGTCCAGCGCCTCTGCGGTGTCGGACGTGCGCAACCGCCGATCGTGTCCGTGCTGCATCTGCAACCACTGCACGCAGAACTCGATGTCTAGCAGGCCGCCGCGGCCGGTCTTGAGATCATGCCGCAGGGCGTGCTCGCGCCCGAGCTCGCGCTCGAGGCGCAGCCGCAGCCGGTGCATCTCTTCAAGGGGGGGCGCGCCGCCATCGTAAGCGGCCGCCTCCGCCAGCTCGAGCACGCGCCGCCCGACCTCGGGATCGCCCGCGCAGAAGCGAGCGCGTATCAAGGCCTGCCGCTCCCACGCGGCGGCGGAGGTGCGCGGCCCTGGGCCCTCGGTCTCCGTTCCAGCAAGACCGTGGTACCGAGCAAAGGCAGCAAGGGAGGTCACCAACAGACCTTGCGAGCCAGAGGGACGCAGACGGGTGTCTAGCTCGTAGCCCGGGCCTGCGGCGCTGGGCTCCGAGAGCAGCCAGATGACGCGCTGAGCGGCGCGAGTGAACCGACTCGAGGCCTCGGCGACCGTCACGGCTGCCCCTGGCTCGAACACGAAGATCACGTCGAGGTCCGAGCCATAGCCAATGTCGCAGCCGCCAAGCTTCCCCAGCGCAATCACCGCCAAACCGGAAGCGCCGCGCCCCACCACGCGCTCGACCGCGCGTTGCACGATACCATCGGCGAGCGTCGAGAGTAGCCGCGTCGCTTCCCGCGTGCCGATGCTCCCCGCCAGATCCGCCACCGCGACTTCGACGGTCACCCGTCGCTTGGCGATGCGCAGCGCCGTCACGAACCCCTCCTCTTCATCGGCGTCGTCTGCGGCGGCTCCAAGCGCGGCGCGGTGCGTCTCCACCTCGAGCGCGATTGCCGCAGCCGGATCACTCACGGCGCCGCCCCCAAACAGCACCACGTCCGCCAGATCGGGCCGCGATACCAGCGCGTCACCCACGAAGCGGCTCGCCCCCAGCACGGTGACGAAACGAGCCAGCGCGCGGGTGTCGTCGGCGAGCGCCGTTACGTAGGTGTCGAGCGAGAGAAAGCGGGCGAAGAACGAGCGCAGATATAGCGTTGCTTGCTCGGCGTCAGGGCTGGCTGCAAGTGCCTCCAGGACCTCGCCAGCAAGCGCGGGGAAGCGGTCGCGGGTCAGCTCACCGAACAGTCCGTCGGGGCGCTTGGCTAGCGCGAACAGGTGCTCACCGACCTCGTAGCTGCCGAAGGCGCGCTCAGCCTCCACGGCCGCCTGCTCGCGTTCGTGCACGGCGGACAGCAGCGTCTGAAAGCGGGCTTCCTTGCGTTGGGGGCGTTCGCGCGGCGACAATCGCGCAAACAGCCGGCTGATAGACTCGCGCACGCGTCGAAGCTCTTCGGCTAGTGGGCGTTCGTCGGAGTACCCCAGCGTGCGTCCGAGGCGTGCCAGCTCAGCGCGGCCCGCCGGAACCAGATGGGTCTGGATGCCTTGTGTCCACTGGATGCGGTGCTCGACCCGGCGCAGGAAAGCGTACCCTTCACCGATGCGCCGTGCTTCGCGGTCGCTCACCAGGCCGCGGCTGCGCAAGCGCGACAGCGCCTGCAGCGTCCCGCTCACGCGCAGACTAGGCTCGCGGCCGCCCCAGACGAGTTGCAAGGTCTGGACGAAGAACTCCGCCTCGCGGATACCCCCCGGGCCAAGCTTCAGATCCCGAGCAGGGTCCGGTGAAAGCTCGCGGCGAGAACGCTCGACGAGCTCGGCGAGCGCGAGGCCAAGGCTCGGGTCGACAGCGTGCCTGTAAACGAAAGGAGTGAAGATCTCGCGCAACACCAGCGTTCCAAGTCGGGCGTCGCCGGCTGCAGGCCGAGCCCGCAGCAATGCAGCCCGTTCCCAGAGACGGCCCCAGGTCTCGTAGTAGCGTTCGGTAGCGGCGACGGAGTTGACGATTGCGCCGGCCGAGCCTTCAGGACGCAGCCGCAGGTCCACCTTCCAGATACGACCATCGGCGCTGGCGTCGTCGAGGCTTGCCACGGCACGCTGCACGACGCGCGAGAAGTGGTCGTGCAAGCTGAGCTGGCTGCCCCCGTCATCGGTGTCGTAGACGAACACCAGATCGATGTCGGAGCCGGCGTTGAGCTCCGCCCCGCCGAGCTTGCCCAAGCCGAACGCGGCCAGTGTGGCTGTCTCGCCCGAGCTCTTCAGCGCCGGCCCAAAGCGCGCGCTCACCTGCTCAGCGGCTTCCTCGAGCGTCAGCTGCAGCGCGACGTCAGCTAGCCAGCTCAGCTCGCGCGCCGTCACGTCGATGCGAGCGCCCCCGAGCTCGACCGGCAACAGCTCGCGCAAGGCGATGCGCGCGCGCTCCGCCCATACGAAGCGGCGCAGCCGCTGCAAAAACAGCTGACCGCTGCTCGCGTTCGCGACCACCATCCGCGCATCCCGCAGCAGATCCCCGCGGCGGCGCGAGACCCGCAGCCCTTCACCCATGAGGGCCTCCAGAGACGCGAGCTGCTGGGCCGACCCGGGCGTCAGGGGAGGGAACGCGGTGCCCAACAACACGGCACCGGCGCGCTCGGCTCGCGTGCCAAGCTCGCGGACCAGCGCTTCCGCGCGTTCGGCGTCGATGGCGCGCGCGAGGGCGACGAAAGCTTTTGCTGCGGACACCGCGGCGGATTTTGCCCGCGCGGCCGCTGAGCGGCTAGCCAGCGCCGCCGGAATGCTGGTCCAGGTCGCTCGGCCGGCAGGGCTGCCCTTGTTCTCGTTCCCGGTCGGGCGTAGTGACGGCGCGATGCGGTTCCTGTGCGTCTCGGACATTCACGGCCACGCTCGCGCGCTCGCGGCGGTGATCGAAGAGGCCAACGCTTTCGGTTGGGATCAGCTGGTGGCTTGCGGCGACCTGGTATTTCCCGGTCCCGAGCCCCTGTCCACCTGGAAGCTACTCGTCGGCAATCGAGCGTTGTGCGTTCAGGGCTTGAGTGACCGCGCATTATCGCAGATCGACCCCAACAAGCTGTCCGCCACGACGGAGCACGAACGCGAACGCATCGAGCGTTTTCGCGAGGTCCAGGTCGAGCTGGGCGAGCTGATCATCACTCGTCTCGGCAAGCTGCCGACGATCGCCGACCTGCCAATCGAGTCCGGGCACACTCTGTTGATCGTGCACGGTTCACCGGCGGACCCGAGTGAACCGTTCAGCGCCGACATGAGCGATGAAGAGATGCTGCACCTGCTCGGGGATCATCCGGGCGATCTGATCGTGTGCGGCGGCAGTCACGTGCCGTTCGACCGCGAGGTCGGCGACGTGCGCATCATCAACGTGGGCTCCGTCGGCGACGCACCTGGGGGCGCTCACGCGCACGCCGCCATCCTGACGACCGGACCCAGCGGCGTCAGCGTGCAGCAGCTGCTGGTCGAGCTGTAAACGGGCCGTTTGCGGCGAGCCGCTGCAGGTTGCAGTGAAGGGCGATTCGTCGCGGCGTGGCGGGCAATCCGGCCGCGGTGGCCGCCTCGTCGAACTCATCGGCGATCGACCAGCGCGGCATCGGCTCGCTCGGCCCCCGGCTGATCTCGTGCAGTCGAGCGGGTCCACGTTGGTCGCGGACGATGAGCTGCCAGACGACGCCCGACGCGCGTCTGAATGCGTTCGAGACGATCACCGCGTCGTAGCCGTTGCGGGCCTGAACCCAGACCTTGCGTCCGTCGCCGAGCGCCAGCCACTGCAGCTCGAGCTCCGGTGCGGCGGCGGGTTGCCCACGCCCATCACGGCACCCCGCAGGTACGAAGCGTATACGCGGGCGCGCCAGCCATTCATGGTCGGCGGCGACGACGCTGGCGCCGCGGAGCTGCGTGCCGCCGCAGCTCACCAGGCTGAGCGCACTGGCAATCGCCGCACACACACTGCTCACGGCGCGCCTCATCGTCGCGAGGCACGCGCAGCGCGGACGAACCGCTCCATCTTCTCCGGATCCTTCCGGCGCGGATTGCCCGTTTGTTCGATGCCGCTCGCGACGTCGACACCCCATGGGTTGACGCTACGCACTGCGCGCGCGACGTTTTCGGGCGTCAGGCCGCCCGCCAGGATGATGGTTCGATGACGAGCCAGGCTCATGACCAACGACCAATCGAAGGTGGCGCCACTGCCGCCGCTCGAGCCTTCCACCTTGGCATCGACGAGCAGCCGCTCGCCCGGGAAGCCGTCCGCCTGCGCGACGTCGGCGGCGGTGGCGATGGCGACCGCCTTGAACGCACGCGGCACCGCCGCGAGGGTCGCCGGGGACTCTTCACCGTGCAGCTGTAGCCAGTCGAGCAACGCGGCCGAACGCAGCGCCTCGAGCTGCTTCGGAGGAATGTTGGCTACCACTCCCACCAGCTCGACGCGCCCCTTCACCGCCTCCGCGATCTGCAGCGCCGTATCGAGGTCTATCTGCCGCTTCGAGCTGCCGACGAAGTTCAAGCCCAACGCGTCCGCACCCGCGTCTACGGCCGCCAGAGCGTCTTCGGTGCAGGTGATGCCGCAGAGCTTCACCCAGGGCCGCGCGCCGGCAGTCATTCGATGCGCAGCAACTCCTTGACGGTGGCGATGACCTGGGGTGCCTGAATGGGCTTCGTAATATAGGCATTGGCGCCCAGCTGCAGGGCTCGTTGCCGGTCCTCCTGCGAGCCCTCGGTCGTGATGATCACGATTGGCGTGTCCTTGTGAATCGGATCGCTCCGCACGCGCTTGACGAGCTTCAGCCCATCCATGATCGGCATGTTGATGTCGGTGACGATGATGTCGTAGCGCGCCGATGCGAGCTTGCGTAGGCCGTCGACGCCGTCGTCCGCCTCGGTAACGCGCAGGTTCTTCACGCGAGCCAGCGCAAAAACGAGCAGCTGACGCATCATGGGCGAGTCTTCGACGATGAGGCAGGAGTATTCGGCCATGGTCACACGCTCAGGTCCAAGAACGCCTCGAGGCCCGGGAGCTTGCGGTCGCCCCGAGCAAACAGACTGGCCGCAACCAGTGCGGCCGCTGCCTGCTGCCCCAACAGTTTGAACAGCTCGAAATCGACGGTGTCAAACCGGGACTTCTGCAACAGGGTCGAAAAGATGGCGATCACACCCACCACGCGATCGTCGACAGTCAGTGGGATGACTGCGGCCGGCTTTTCGAGCGAGCCCTTGCTGGGGTCGCTGTCTTCGTCGACGAGCGCGGATCCCGCGCGGAACACTTCGCCGATCTTGGTGCCAGCCACACGCACGGGCAGCAGGCTCGAGCCAGGCACGCCTTCCGAGGCGATGGGCACGAGCTCCGTGCCCTCTGGATTGATGAAGTACATGCAATAACGTTCCGCCCCCACGATCTGCGCCAGAACCTCCTTGATTCTGCGCGTCACCCCCCGCGGAGAAAGACTCGAGTGGATCTGGTTGCTGGCGACGAACAGGTTCGCAAGGTTTGCGAACTCCACCTCCACCTCCTGCACGCGCGCACTGACCGTGGAGCTCATGGCCTCCGCCCGGTGAAAGCGCGAGAGCAGCTCGGCCTTGTCCTGCTCGAGCAGATCGATCTTCCGCAGCAACTCGCGCACGGCGTCGTCGGCCTCGACCTTGGCGCGCAACGAGGTGTTCTCGGACTCGAGCGCCCGCAGCCGCCGCTCGAGCTCTTCGTAGTCGCGAACGAACTCCTCGTTCAGACGCGTGCCGCGACTGAACTTCTGCAAAAACTGGTCACGTTCCGAACGCAAATCCGTGGTCGGAGCGTCGCTCGGCTCGGGGCGGCTGCGCTTCTCTTGAGTCATTGCTCCTGCGTCCCGCGCGTGCGCTGTGAGCACTGCGGCAGTGACCAACACTATCATCCCTTGCGACGGGTTTTCCCCAAAAGCTTTGCTCTCACGCAGTAACTACCTTCGACTACCCGTTGCGAGCGTCCCCCCGTGCGGCGGTGCCGAAAGGTGCGCAGGTGAGGAAGACGCCGACGCGGCGCCGCCCCCCGCGCGTGTGCGTGCCGCCGTTCCGTGCCGCCCGAGCGGGCAGTGCACTCGGGCTGCATGCGTGCGTGTGCCGTGTGTCGTGCGTGTGGCCAAACGGCCGGCGCGCGTCAGCGATCGCAGCGGTGTTTCGCCACGGACACGCTCTTCCGGGTATTCAGATACGAATCTGTTATCTTCGAATGGATGGTGGACCGTGTGCCTGAGGCCGACCCCGAGCGCATCGACGCCCTGCTGAGGAGCGGTGATCTGGTGGGCGCTCGCGCTGCGCTCGCTGGCCTGAGTAGCGACGAGCGTTTTGCCGTCGTGCGCATCAGGCTCGGCCTCTACGACGGCAGCCTGCCGCCTGACGCGGCCTTGCAGCAGCTCATTCAGCTGATGCGCCGTGCCGGCGAGCTCCCCGGTGCCAAGGCGCTCTATCAGGAGGCGGCAGAGGCCGCCTATCAGCAGCGGCAGTCGAGCGTCTCCCACTCGCATCCGCCGCCGCGCACACCCCAAGACAACTAGGCGCCGGCGCGCGCGGCTGCCGCCCAGTCGGCGAGCTCACCGACCAGCAAGCGCGGGACGCGCGCGAGCGCAGCCACGCTGGCGGCCCCGGTCAACAGCATCGCCGTACGCAGCTCCTTCTCCACACGCGTGAGCAATGCGAGCGCACCTTCGCGACCGCCGCTCTCGAGTGCTTGCAGCACGGGCCGCGCGATGCCGCCAGCGTGGGCGCCGAGGACGATAGCCTTCGCAATGTCCAACCCCGTCTTGACGCCGCCCGTGGCGAAGATCGTGTCGAAGCCGTGGGGCGCCACCTGTGTGATGCTGGCAGCGGTGGGGATGCCCCACTCCCAAAACGTTTCACCCAGGCCGCGTTGTGCGTCGCTTGCCCGGTGCGTCTCCACCGCCACCCACGAGGTGCCGCCTGCTCCGGAGACATCGACGTGACGAACGCCGGCGGCGCGTAGACGCGCTGCCACGTTGGAAGACAGCCCGCAGCCCGTCTCCTTGGCAATGACGGGCAGCTTCAGCTCCGAGACCAGACGGGCCAACGTTGCTTCTCCACCGCGGAAGTCCCGGTCGCCCTCGTCCTGCACCAGCTCCATCGCGGGGTTGAGATGCACACAGAGCGCGTCGGCACCGATGGCGGCCAGCAGATCCTGGATCTCCGCCGTGGACATGGCCGCGGCTTGGACGATACCGAGGTTGCCCAGTACGAGTGCGCTGGGCGCCACACTGCGAACGGCGTAGCTGCGCTGCGCTGCCCGGTTCTTGTGCATGGCGCGCTGGCTGCCCAGGCCGAAGGCGAGGCCGCGCTCCTCCGCTATCGAAGCAAGCTCGCGGTTGATGCGCTCCGCGCGTTCGTGGCCGCCGGTCATTGCCGCGATGAGGATGGGCGCCCGCAAGCGCTTGCCCAGCACCTCGACGCTCGAGTCCACGGCGTCCCAGGCGAGCTCGGGAAGCGCGTCGTGCACCAGACGCACGCATTCGAAGAGCGCGGTGACCTTCTTGAAGCCAACGTCGCCCTTTTCCGCCAGGTCCAGATGGTCGGCCTTACGCTGCGAAATGTCCTTCATCGAGGCCGATCTTCCTGGGCGGCGCTGTGCTCCGTCGAACGACGCTTGAGGGCGCGCAGCCTGCTCGCGATTTCTACCGGTTTGTGGCCACGGGTCAAGCAGAACCACGGGCGCAGCCGCGGTCCCAATGTGTACAGAGCGACACAATCCGCAACGCGAGCCGAGCGGACCGTACTAGGCTTCGCCGGCCGCACATGCCCCGCAAAAAGGTCTCGAAGACGCCGTCCCGGGTGCCCCCCTCGCGACCGCACGCCAAGGCGATAGCGGCCAATCCATTTTCGGCGTTGCTCAGGACCGTGCAGAAGGACGTCGACACGCGGCTGAGCGCCTACTTCGACGCTAGGCTCGAGCAGGCGAGCGAGATCGCTCCCGAGGTCGCCGAAATGGTCAGTGCGCTGTTCGAGCTCTGCCGACGCGGCGGCAAGCGCTTGCGACCGGCGCTGCTGGTGGCCGGTTATCGGGCGGCCAGCACGCGTGCGGATCTCGACGTGGCACTGGATGCGGGAATGGCGCTCGAGCTACTGCAGGCCTACCTGCTCATTCACGACGATTGGATGGACGGCGACGCGACACGCCGCGGCGGCCCCAGCGTGCACACGGTGCTTGGGCGGCGCCTGAAGGACCAACACAAGGGCGACTCGGCTGCCATCCTGGCTGGCGATTACGCCTCGGCGTTGGCTACCGAGCTGTTGAGCGAGCTCGAGCTGCCCAGCCGAACGGCGCCGCGGATCTTTGGCTGCTTCGCGCGTATGCAGCTCTCCGCCATCGCGGGTCAACAGATGGACCTGGTGGCGCGCAGCCGGGATATCGAGCGCGCTTACGCGCTAAAGACAGGCAGTTACACCGTGCAGGGGCCGCTGGAGCTAGGAGCACTGCTCGCCCGCGGCTCGACGCAGACCCTTCGCGTGCTCGAGCGTTTCGCTCACCCGCTCGGGATTGCTTTTCAGCTTCAGGATGACTTGCTGAGCGCGTTCGGCGATCCGAAGAAGACGGGCAAGCCGGTCGGCAACGATCTGCGCGCCGGCAAGCGCACATTGCTGCTGGTCAAGACCCTTGCGCGCACCCGCGGGGCCGACCGTGCGCTCTTGCAGCGGGTGATCGGGAACTCTCGCGCGAAGGAGCGTGAGCTGCGGGCAGGGCTCGCCCTGATGGAGAGCTGCGGAGCGCGCGAGGAGGTGGAGCGGCGCGTGGACGAGCTCGCGGCGCAAGCGCTGGCCACGCTCGAGGGCGGCGTGACCAGCAGTGGGCGGGAGCTGCTCGTGGGCGCGGTCGAAACGCTAACGCAACGACGCTACTGACGCATGGCTCAGGCGAACGGCAAAATCATCTTGCTGGGCGAGCACGCCGTCGTGCACGGCTTCGACGCGATCGCCGTCGGCATCGAGCGCGGGGCGCGTGCCCATGCGCAGGTCGCTGCGCCAGCGCGCTTGCAGCTCGGACATCTCAGCGCCGTTGCCGGCGACGGCAGCGAGCTGAGCACGGCGTACGAGGCGCTACTGACGGAGCTCGCTCTCGGACCCCATCACGTCCAGGTGGAGCTCGAGCTACCGCCGGGTGCGGGGCTCGGCGCCTCCGCCGCGCTCGGCGTGGTGATCGCCCGCGCGGTGCTGGAGCTCCATCCGCGCGCGGGCAGCTCGGCGCGGGTGCTCGCCGCAGCTGGCGCCTGGGAGCGGGTCTTTCATGGCAACCCATCCGGCATCGACGTCGCGGCGGCGGAACGCGGAGGCTGCCTGTTGTTCTCGCGCTCGCAGGGCGTGCGCGTCATCCCCGTGGCACGCGAGCTCTCGCTGGTAGTGGCGCTGGCGGGAGCGCCGGCCAGCACACGTCAGATGGTGGAGCAGGTACAGCAGCAACTCGACACTCGCGGAGAAATCGTGCAAAAGACGCTGGAAGCCATCGGCGCGCTCGTCGTCAATGCTCGCCTGTGCATCGAGAGCGGCGACCTGCCAGGTCTCGGACAGCTCATGAACCTGAACCAGATGTTGCTCGCGGGCCTGTTCCTCTCCACGGAGGGGATCGAGCGGGCTTGCGCCGTTGCCCGCGCTGCCGGCGCCCTCGGCGCGAAGCTGACGGGTGCTGGCGGCGGTGGCGCCGTGGTGGCGCTGAGCGCGGGTGACCCCGAGTCGCTACTGTCAGCGTTCCACGCCGCGGGGTTGCCCTGTTTTGCCACGCGCGTATTGCCGAGCTCCGGAGGCCTCGCGCCATGACGTTGCGCAGCGCCACTGCGCTCGCGTGCTCCAACATTGCGCTTGCCAAGTACTGGGGGAAGTCGTCGTTGGGTGACAACCTGACGGCCGTGCCCAGCCTGTCGTTGACGCTCGCCGAGCTACGAACCACCACACGTGTGCGCTTCGATGCCGCACTCGCGAGCGACTCCGTCCAGCTCGGTCTGGAGCAGCAGCAGGGACGCCCGCGCGAGCGCGTGGTGCGGCTGCTGGACGCCGTGCGTGCCCTCGCGGGCATCCGTGATCACGCGGAGGTCGTTTCCAGCAACGACTTTCCGACCGCCTCGGGCCTCGCGTCGAGCGCTTCCGGATTTGCCGCGCTTGCGCTGGCCGCCCAGGCAGCCGCCGGCTTGAGCCTCCCGACGGCGGAGGTGAGTCGTCTGGCACGGCGCGCATCGGCCTCGGCTGCGCGCTCCCTGTACCCTGGCTTCGTCGAGCTGCTGGCGGAGGCGCACGCCGCAACGCCGGTGGCGGGCTCCGACTGGATGGACGTCCAGATGGTGATCGCAGCTACCACCTTGGGCCCCAAGGCTACCGGGTCGACGGAGGGCATGCTGCACACGCAAGCAACGAGCCCCTATTATCCGGCATGGCTCGCCGCGGCGCCCGGCTGCTTCGAGCAAGCGAAACGCGCCCTGCTCGAGCGCGATCTCGAAGCGCTGGGCACGGCCATGGAACACAGCACGCTGCTGATGCACGCATCCATGCTGGCCGCGCGCCCAGGTCTGCTCTACTTTCTGGACGTGACGCTGCGCGTGCTGGAGCGCGTGCGTGAGCTCCGCAAGCAGGGGACGCCAGCGTTTTACACCATGGACGCGGGCCCGCACGTCAAGGTGCTGACGGACTCGTCCAACGTGCACCAGGTGCGCTCGGCGCTGGCGGAAGTTCCGGGCGTTCAGCGGGTGATCACCAGTCGGCCGGGCCCGGGCGCACAGCTCCTCGCTCTGGAGTGAGCATGATCGCGCGGGCCCCAGGCAAGGTGGTGCTATCGGGAGCGTACGCCGTGCTCGGAGGCGCTCCGGCGCTGGTGGCCGCGGTCGATCGCTATGTCTACGCCGATGCGACGCGGCCCGCGCACTTCGTCACGCCGGAGGTGAGCGCCGCTCTGGCGGGGCGGGGTACCGAGGCTCCCTGGTTCGACGCCACCGCTCTGCGCGATGGTGCGCGCAAGCTGGGCCTCGGCTCGAGCGCGGCCATCCTGGTTGCCAGCCTGGCGGCCCTGGAGCTTCGGGAAAATGCGTCGCTCACCCCGAACGATCTCGCCGAGCGGCTGTTTCAGCGCGCGCTCAGCGCGCATGCACGAGCTCAAGGTGGCGGCAGCGGCATCGACGTGGCGGCCAGCACCCACGGCGGCGTTCTGCTGGCGCGGCGCGAAGCACAGACCCTGAACGTCTCGCCGGTTCGCTTGCCCGCCGGGCTGCAGGTGCGAGTGCTCGCTGCGGAGCAACCCGCCTCCACGCCCCAGCTCGTCGCGCGCGTCGCGGACCTGGGACGCCGCGACCCCGCGTTGCATGAAAGCTGCATGCGTCGTCAGCGGGAGGCCTCGGAAAGCGCCGCAGCTGCGGCTCTCGCCGGTGATGCTGGGCTCTTCCTCGATAGCTTGCGCGCCCAGCACGCCGCCCTCAGGGCCTTGGGAGAAGCGGCGGGCATCTCCATCGTTACCCCGGAGGTCGAGGCGCTCGCCCGCGCCGCCACCGAGCGCGGCGCCGCTGCGCTGCCTGCCGGCGCCGGCGGCGGCGACATTGCTGTGTGGGTCGGCGCGCTCGATGTGGAGCTGCCAGTGACGCCCGGGCTCAGCCCGCTCGATTTACGACTCGGTGCCACGGGGGTCGCGCGCGCGGACTGAAGCTCTGTTACACCTGGCGGGTCGACGGATGTCCAGACCAGGTTCGCGCATACCAGGCTTCTACAAGCTTTCGCTCGCCGCGCGGCGGCAGGCCATCTCCACGGTCGCCGGCGTTCCCCTGGCGGAGCTGCAGTCCGCGCTCGAGGGTGGCGGGCTCGACTCCAGCATGGCCGACAAGGTGGTCGAGAACGTGCTCGGCACCTATGGCTTGCCGTTTGGCATCGCGCTGAACGTGCGCATCAACGGCACCGACCGTCTCGTCCCGATGGTCGTGGAGGAGCCCAGCGT
>DASQDA010000939.1:0-1710 GCA_035634435.1 Polyangiaceae bacterium | reverse complement strand
GGAACAGCAGCGCAATCGCCAGCAGGCTACGTAGCATGGCCGTAGAGATGGCACTGCACGCGCCTGACGGAGCGCCCACCGGCAAGCAGGGTTTGCGCCGGCACGATGCTGGAGCAAGGCTCGAACACCGCCGGACAGCGCGTGTGGAAGCGGCACCCCGAGGGTGGGTTCAAGGGCGACGGTACCTCTCCCTGAAGCAGCAGCGGTTCGAGCGGCACGCTGGGGTCGGGCACCGGATTGGCCGACAGCAACGCGCGTGTGTATGGATGCTTGGGATCGCCGAAGAGCTCTTCGGTGTCTGCCAGCTCCACGATCTGCCCCAGGTACATCACCGCCACCCGATCGGCGATGTGGCGCACGACATTGAGATTGTGCGTGATGAAGAGGTAGGTGAGCTTGAGCTCTTGCTGCAGGTCCGTCAGCAAGTTCAGAACCTGAGCCTGAATGGAGATATCGAGCGCCGAGACGGCCTCGTCACACACGATGAACTTCGGGCGCAAGGCGAGCGCCCGCGCGAGTCCGATTCGCTGGCGCTGGCCGCCCGAGAACTCGTGCGGAAAGCGGCTGCGATAGCTGGCCGGCAGGCCCACGCGGTCCAGGAGCTCGCTGACGCGAGCTGATAGCTCTGGTCCGCTCGCAAGGCCGTGAACGCGCATGGGCTCGGCGATGGCATCCCCGATGCTCATGCGCGGATTGAGCGAGGCATACGGATCCTGAAACACGATCTGCATCTGGGGGCGCAGCTTGCGCAGGCGGCTCTTGTCGAGCGCGAGCAGGTCTTGCCCGTCGAAGCGCACGTTGCCCGCGGTCGGCTCGATCAAGCGCAACAGCGCGCGCCCTACCGTGGTCTTCCCGCAGCCCGACTCACCCACCAGGCTCAGCGTTTCACCTTCACGAATGACGAAGGAGACGCCGTCCACCGCTTTCACCCAGCCCGTGGTGCGACCGAACACACCGCCGCGCGCAGGAAAGTACTTTTTGAGGTCCTCGACCTCGAGGAGCGGGCGGGAGTCGGCTGTGACCGACACGTCCTGCAAGGCCAAGGCGCTCACGCTGCTCACGGCGCGGGCCCTTCGTGCAACCAGCACGCCACGCTGTGATCTCCGGCCTGCTGCTCGAGCAACGGCAGATCGCGCGGGCAACGCTCCATCACGAACTTGCAGCGTGCCGAAAAAGCGCAGCCCGGCGGCAGCGACAACGGCGCTGGCACGCGTCCCGGAATGGCCTCCAGGCGCTCGCGCCGGTGTCCCGGACGCGGCAAAGCTCCCAGTAGCGCGCGTGTATAGGGGTGCAGCGGCGCACGAAAGAGGTCGAGCGTGCTGGCGTGCTCGACGATCTTCCCGGCGTACATCACGTGCACACGCTCGGCGAAATGGGCCACCACCCCGAGGTCGTGCGTGATGAGCAGAATCGCCATCCCGAGCTCCGCCTGAAGCGACTTCAGCAGCGCCAGAATTTGCGCCTGGATCGTCACGTCGAGCGCGGTGGTTGGCTCGTCGGCGATCAGAAGCTTCGGTCGGCAGGCGAGCGCCATTGCGATCATGGCCCGCTGCTTCATGCCTCCGGAGAGCTCGTGTGGGTACTGCTTCGCTCGCTGCTCCGGCGCGGGGATACCGACGCGCGAAAGCAGCTCGACGCTCTCGGCCGCGGCCGCCGCCGCGTTCATGCCCCGGTGCAGCCTCAGCACCTCGACGATTTGCGCTCCGACGC
>DASQDA010000938.1:0-13455 GCA_035634435.1 Polyangiaceae bacterium | reverse complement strand
GCATGCGCGCCCACGTGAGCAACGGCAGGTGTCGCGTCCGCGAGCTGCGCCAGGTAAGGCGTGCCGCCGATCTGATCCAGACGATTCCGATCGCGCAAAAACCCAGCCACGGAGACGACGTCCACCGGGCGACCCAACGTCTGCAGCTCTAGAACTGCCTCGAAGATGCGGCGGTTGGCGTCTGCGTAGAAGTGCTCGGGCCTCAACAGATCTTGAACCTGATCGAAGGCGCCCGAGTCGAGCAACACCGCGCTCAACACCGCGCCTTCTGCGTCGAGGTCGTTCGGAGGAACGCGGCCCAGAGCCTGAATGGCCGACGAAGAATCGACTCGTGCTCCCATAGCGCCATTCATGAGCGGACCTCGCCTCGAAGCTCTATAGCGGACAAGGCAAGCGGAGGTCGGACCGCAACGATCCGAGCACCGGGACCTGTTGCTGTCGCACGTGATCCGTCACCAGGTTTGCGCAAGGAATCCACCACTCTCCACCAGGACGTCCAGAGGTTGTCAACAGGCCCCCTAAACGCACAACGCCCTGGAAAGCTCGTTTCCAGGGCGTTGCTCGCGCGGGGGAACCCAGCGCACACGAAGCTCGGTTGTTCAGCTCGTCTTCTTGACGACTTCGACCTTCAGGGTTGCGACCACATCGCCATGCAGCTTGACCGGCACTGAATAGCTGCCGAGCTGGCGAATGGGATCCGGCAGCTGGATGCGACGGCGCTCGACGCTGGCTCCGGCACGCTCGACGGCTTCTTCGATGTCCTTGCTGGTCACCGACCCGTACATCTTGCCTTCCTCGCCAACCGCCCGCTGGATGGTTAGGCTGAGAGCCGACAGCGTCCCCGCAGCTGCCTGAGCCTTCTCACGCTCTTGCTTGGCACGCGACTGCGCTGCCCGCTTGAGCTCGTCCACACGCTTGAGATTGCCCGCGGTGGCGACCATGGCCAAGCCGCGCGGCAACAGGAAGTTACGCGCATAACCTGCGCGGACACGCACCACTTCGCCGCCCGAGCCGAGACTCTCGACATCGGATTGCAGCAGAACTTTTACGTTCGATCCCACGGCTCTACCTAATCGTTGGTGGTGAAGGGCAACAGCGCGATGTTGCGCGAGCGCTTGATGGCAAGCGCAATGCTGCGCTGGTGTTTGGCGCAAGCGCCGGAAATGCGTCGTGGCACGATCTTGCCGCGTTCGGTTACGAAGTAGCGCAAGCTCTGCGCGTCCTTGTAGTCGATGACCAACGTCTCGTCCGAGCAGAAGGTGCAGCCACGTCGCCGCGCCCGACGGAAGGTCCCGCCGTCTTTGTCGAGGCCACCACCACCACCGCCGCCGCGCGCGTCGGGGCGCTCACTGGAACGCTCACGCATGGAGTCCTTCATGACTGCTCCTCGTCGTTGCGACGCGAATCATCCACTTCGTAGTCGTCTTCGCCGTCGTCCATGGGCGGACGCTCACGCTCTTCCGGCTTCTCGAGCCCGAGCAAGCGCTCGATGGGCTCGGCGAGCTCCTCGGCAGTGGCGGGCTCGACCGACTCGAACTGCACGTTCTCGGCCGCCACTTCCACGCTGGCGAAGTCGATCTCGTTGGCTACCTGTACGGTCTGGTACTTCAGCACGTCGTCGAGCATGCGCAGATTGCGCTCCAGCTCGGAGACGAGCGCGCCGCCACCCAGGTACTTGACGTAGACGTAAACGCCGCGACGAAACTTGGCGACCGTGTACGCGAGCTGACGCCGACCCCAGTTCTCGAGGCTAGTCAGCTTCCCGTTCTCACGGGTCACGACCTCGGAGAGCCGCGTGGCGATGCGCTCTTGATTTTCCCGACTCACGTCGGGGCGCAGGACATAGATGGTCTCGTATTCGCGGACCCGATGGGGGCCCGCTGCAGTTGCTAATGCTGTTGCCAAACTCAGTCTCCTTCCGGACTATCGGCTCCCGGCACCGGCCGGAAGCAAGGAGTCAGCGGGGGTGCCGCTGATTGGTCGCGTTCATCGCGACCGAGATACCGCTGGTGGCCGCAAGCACCACCGCGTCCGCGGCCCGGTCGATCACTTGCTCGATCTCGACACGTTCCGCGAGGGAGAAGCCTTGTAGCACGAAATCAGCGACGCTACCCTGAAACTCCGGGGGCGGACGACCGATGCCGACGCGCAACCGGACGTAGCCGTTGCCCAGGGCTCCGCTGATCGATTTCAGGCCGCGATGACCTGCATCACCGCCGCCCACCTTCAGACGCAGCTCGCCAAACGCGAGGTCGAGCTCGTCGTGGACGACGAGCAGCTCGTGCACGGGAGCTTTGAAGAACTGCAGCGCTGGTTGCACGCTGCGCCCACTCTCGTTCATGAACGTAGCTGGCTTCAACAAGCCCACGCTCGCTCCCGCAAGCTCCACGCTGGCAAAGCTTCCGTGAAAGCGCTCGCGGAATGCCGCATTCGGAGCGCGCTGGGCCAGCCTGTCGACAACGTCGAACCCGACGTTGTGGCGCGTGCGGGCGTAACGTGGGCCCGGGTTTCCCAGGCCCACCACGAGCATCACTTCTTGTCGGCTGCCTTCTTGTCGGCCGGGGCCTTCTTGTCCCCGCCCTTCTTGTCGGCCGCGGCGGGCTCGGCCTTCGCTGCGGCAGGCGCTGCGCCGGGTGCAGCGGCCTGCTCCTCTTCGGGGCCTTGCTTCTCTTTCACGATGGACACGAGCGTCTGCGCGGGGGGCAAACGAACACTCACACCTTCGGGCAGCTGGAGATCGCGTGCAGCAACGTGACCATCGAGGCCGAGCGGAGTCACGTCATAGACGACCTTGACGGGCACGCGCTCGGGCAAGCAACGAAGCGGCAGCTTACGAAACACCTGGCGCAGCGTCCCGCCGAGCACGATGCCCGCGGCTTTACCGGTGAGCTCGAGCGGAACTTCGACGTCGATCTCCTGATCCAGCTGGATCTGATGGAAGTCGGCGTGCAGGAACGCGCGCGTCAGGGGGTGGTACTGATAGTCGCGCAGAAGGACGGTCAGCTTGTCCGCACCGTCCACGTCGAGCTCGACGATGGTGTTACGGCCGCGCTCGCTCGAAAGCACCTCGGCCAGCTGCAACGGCGAGACCGAAAGCGACTGGCTCGTCATGTTCTTGCCGTAAGCGATGGCGGGGATTTGCCCGGTGCTGCGCAGGCGACTCGCGCCGCCCTTGCCGCTCTCGGAGCGGCGATTTGCCTTGATCTTGATGACCTGCATGATGCGTTTCTCCTGAATCCTGACGTGTCTTGCGTCCCCGGCGCTCAGACGAACAACGAGCTGACCGAATCGCTATTGTGAATGCGGCGAATGGCCTCGCCGAGCAGCCGCGCTATCGAGAGTACGCGGATTTTCTTGCACGCCCGCGCCTCCTCGGAGAGAGGGATCGAGTCGGTGACGACGACCTCCTCGAGTGGCGACTCCTCGATGCGCTGCACGGCAGGCCCGCTGAGCACGCCGTGCGTGGCGCAGGCAACCACGCGTCGGGCACCGTAATCCATTGCCGCGCGGGCAGCGTTGCAAAGCGTGCCGGCGGTGTCGATCAGATCGTCGATGATGATGCAGTCACGACCGCGCACGTCACCGATGAGGTGCATCACCTCACTGACGTTGGGACGATCGCGGCGCTTGTCGATGATGGCCAGCGAGGCACCCAGTCGCTTCGAGTAAGCGCGCGCGCGCTCCACGCCACCCGCGTCGGGCGAGACGAACACCGCCTCGGCGTTGAAACGCTGCTTCAAGTAGTCGTCCAGGAAGACTGGCAACGCGTAGAGATGGTCAAACGGGATGTTGAAGAACCCCTGGATTTGACCAGCGTGAAGATCCACGCACACCACGCGAGTGACTCCGGACGCGACCAGCAAGTCCGCCACCAGCTTGGACGTGATCGGAGTGCGCGGGGCTACCTTGCGGTCCTGCCGCGCATAGCCGTAGTACGGAATGACCGCGGTGATCGCTGCTGCGGACGCACGCCGCAGCGCGTCGCACATGATCAGCAGCTCCATGATGTTGTCGTTGACAGGCGACGAGGTCGGCTGGATGACGTAAGTATCCAGGCCCCGCACGTTCTCGCGGATTTCGCAGAACGTCTCACCATCGCTGAACCGCGAGACGCGCGCTTCTCCGAGCGGCGTATCGAGCACTCGAGCGATGTCGGCAGCGAGCTCCGGATTGGCGTTCCCGCTGAAGGTGCAGACTCTCTTGACGGCCACGGCGCCCTCCTACACCGGCAAGCCTGCGCCGAGCGCATGAGGCGCGAACGCCTTACGGCCGTGCCGGCGCCCAGCGAACGCTGACAGCGGCCGCGGCGCGAGCGATGCAATCGCGTGTTGCATCGGCAGTTCGTAAGCACTCAGGATCATTGATTATACGCGGGGAAGGGCCTCGGGCGCGGCAGAACTAGCAGCCGACTCCTGGGCTGTCAATGGCGGCGCCGGTGCTGCCTCCCTCGAGCGAGGCGCTTTTGGTGTGGAAAAACACCGAGATGCCAGCGGAACTCGGCGGCACCCGCGGGACGCCACCGGCTTCACAAAACTTCCGCCATCAGCTCCCCTCAGCGGTAGGGGTTCACGGGTAGCGTGTCCTCGACCTTCTTCTTGCGGGGTCGCGCTGCGCTACTGGGCCTACTGCGCTGCACCGGGCGCTGCAAGACGGCCGACGGTTGAGCCTTGGGCGGCGCAGGGGCCACGCCGTTGGGCTCGGGTGGCAAGGCGGCGTCTTGCTTGGAGACGTCCACGTCGGCCTCAGCGGCGGCCGACGCACTCGGTTGCGGCGGCTGGGCAACCGGACTGACAACGGCGGTCGTGCTGGCGGGCGCTGCCACTTCGTTGCGTCGCATCAGCCGCGCCGTGTAAAAACCGCCGCTGCCGACGGCGGCAAGCAGCAGCGCTAGCACCGCAACATTGAGGCGCCGCGCCCGCGGAGGGTGGTCGACACGCGTGGCGTGAGAAGCGCTGAGCGACCCCTCGGGCAGGCTCATCGCTGCAGCGGACACACTGGAAGAAGGAGCTATGCCCGCGGGGAAGGAGACGGCGTCGAGCTGGCTCGGATCGGTGCGCGAGATCCACCCGCGCACGCCCTCGCGTTGACGGGCAATCTCCTCCCCCATGACCTCCTCGACATATGCCGAGAGCTCACGTGCCGAAGCGATCTTCTGTTGCTCCTGGGCCGCCGCCTCGAGCGCATCCGCGAACTGGGCGCAGGATGGAAAACGCAGCGCACGGTCGCGTTCGAGCGCCCGCATCACCACGTCACATACGGCCGCTGGCAGCTGCGGACACAAGGTCTTCAGATCGGGGACCGGCTCGGACATCACGCGCGAAAGCGTGGCGGCTTCGTTGTCGGCTTTGAAAAGCCGACGAGCAGCCAGCGACTCCCACACCAAGATCCCCGCCGAGAAGACGTCGGCGCGGCGGTCGATCTGTTCATCGCCCTCCGCCTGCTCGGGCGCCATGTAGGCGATCTTCCCCTTCAGCTGCCCCACGCGCGTGGCGGAGAGGCGGCTCGCGGCGCGGGCGACGCCAAAGTCGGTGATACGGGCGATGCCGTCGCCCCCGACCAGCACGTTCTGCGGCGAAACGTCGCGATGGACGAGATTGATCGGTTGCCCGGTGTCGTCACGCAGCTCGTGCGCCGCGTGCAGCCCTGCGAGCATGTCGAGCGTGATGCGGAGGGTGATCGCCGGCGGGATGCGTTGACTGCGACTCGCTGCCCGAGCCAGGAGACGTGCGAGGGTGTCGCCCTCGATGTACTCCATGACGAGGTAGTAACCAACGGGGCTAGCGCCCACCTCCAGAATGGACACCACGTTGGGGTGATGGATGCCAGCGGCGAGGCGTGCCTCATCGAGGAACATCTCCACGAACTCCTGGTCGCCGGCCAGATGCGGGTGAAGCCGCTTCATCGCGACGAACCGCTGAAACCCGCCCACACCCGTCAACCGCGCGAGGTAGACCGTGGCCATGCCGCCGGACGCAATCTCCCCGATCAGCTCGTAGCGATCTACGCGCTGGCGACCCGCCGCCGGATCGAAGAGCTTGGCAGCAACCACGACTATCAGAACCTTCCCTTTGCGCCGAGCAGGGCGCCGTTCTCCACAACCAACCAAGGCTCGAGCCGAGCAGTTTGCTTCGGCCGATTGGAGCCGGGCGATGCGTGGACGGCGTTCCCCGCGCCCCAGTCCGTAGCCAAGGCTCCAATCAGAATGGTCGAAAGGCCCAGGCCGGCGCTGACGCCAATCAGCACGTTGGTGCGACGTTGGTTCGAAAGCCCTTCCTGATACGCCGCGCAGTTCGTCTCCCCAGCTCCGCACTCGTCGCGGATGCGGTCTTTGCCTGGGTTGCTCAACGTATGCAGGCCACTCCAGACGGTGACCCCCGTCGCCGCTGCGGTCAGTCCGGCGCCCACCCAGAACACGATCGGCGACCAACCGCTGCGGCGTCGCTCCTCGAGCGGGAAGTCGGCTGCGGGCGCGGGAGCTGGCGGGCTCTCGGCCAGCACGGGCGCTTCCGCCACGAGCTTGGGCGCTTCGAAGGTGAGCTGACCTTTGCCGCCGGTTGCCGCTTCGACCTGCTGGGATTGGCTGCGGTTGCCATCGAACCCAGCGCGCACCGAATGCGATCCTTGTGGCAGATAGATGCGCCGCTCGGTCTCGGGTTTGCCGTGCACGATTTTGCCGCCAACGGCCAGCTCGCACACTTCCGAGCACTGCACGGTCAACTCGAAGAGCTCAGTGGCCGCTCGCGACAACACGCCGGGAACCACCTTGGCCAGGCTTGCCTCCTCGGGGTAGCGCTTCTGCGCGAGGACTGCCAACGTCGCGGCTCGGTCCAGCTGGGCGGCTCGATCACGCGCACGGATTGCATACTCCAGCGCGGTGGCGCTCGGCGCCTGTGAGTCGGCGCGCTCGAACTGCTCGGCTGCCACGACGAAGTCGTCTTTCTGATACGCCTCGCGGCCTCGGTCGAAGGCCTCCGCCGCTTCACGGATCTGAGCCGGGCTCGGCTCGGCTGCGTCCTGAGCGAAACATGGATCGGCTGCACTGAGACACAAGGTCACGGCTGCAACGCGAAGCGCACGGAGCATCCAAACTCCCGACTCGAGCATAGTTCTCCGGCGAAAGACTACTCTGTCCGCGCGTGCCGGGCGAGCACCTGACAAAGCGCGCGGCGCCACCTCGCCGCCTGGAAACCGGGACAAGCTAGCTGGCTACCACGTTCCTCGGTCGCAAAGAACCCGCTGCCCCACCCGAAACCAGCAAAAGCGTCGGGGAGAAGGCTACTTTTTGGCGAAGAATGTGCGGCGATGTAGGAAGGTGTCGCAAGGAGCAACCTGCAAGAAAGCGGGCAGACACCGCCACAAAGGTGGAAATCCGCAGGCGTTCGCCGTTCGGGTTCGACCAACCGGCGCGGCAGGAGCCGCGCCGTTTGCTCAGCTCATCTCGACGAGCAAGCGGTCGGGCTCTTCGAGATAGGAGATGATCTCCTGCGCGAAGGCCGCACCCACATCCCCGTCGATGATTCGATGATCGAACGAGAAGCTCAGGATCATCACGTCACCGATGACGATCTGATCGCCCTGTACGACCGGCTTTCGTTTGATGGCGTGCACACCCATGATGCCCACCTCTGGGTGGTTGATGATGGGGGGCGCGAGCAGCCCACCGAGCTTACCGAGCGAGCTCACGGTGAACGAGGAACCCCCCAGATCGTCTTTCTGGATCTTGCCGCTGCGGGCCAGACCGCCGAGTCGTTCGAGCTCGCGAGCTATGTCGACCAAGCTCTTGCGATCCGCCTCGCGCAGCACTGGCACCATCAAACCGGCATCTGTCGCCACGGCGATGCCGATGTCGTAGTTCTTGCGCAAGACGATCTCGTGCGCCGCCTCATCAACCAGTGCGTTCAGGCGTGGATGACGCTTCAACGCCGCGACCACCGCCTTTATCAGGAACGGTAGAAACGTCAGCTTCACGCCAGCGCGTTCGGCGTGCGGCTTGGCGCGCTCGCGTAGCGCGATCAGCGCGCCGACGTTGCACTCCTCACTGTAGTTGAACTGCGCGGCCGTATGCTTCGAGCGCGCCATGTTCTCGAAGATGCGCTTGCGGAGCCCGCGAATCGGGATGCGTTCGTCGGCTGCATTCGCCGTCGGTCGGGGGGCCGCCTCCGGCACGGGCGCCGCTAGGCGGTCGGTGACGCTCGGCCCAGCCGGAGCGGGCTCTTCGGCGCCGCCGGCAGAGGCCGCGCGTTCCACGTCCTCGCGCGTGACACGACCCGCTGAGCCCGAGGGCTCGATCGTGCGGAGATCGACCCCCAGCTCGCGCGCGAGCTTGCGCGTCGCTGGTGCTGCCAGCGGTTTGTCCGCGAAGTATTCGGTCTTCGGGGTGGCAGCCTTGGCCTGCTGCGTTTCCATACCCGGCAGCGTCTCGCGGATATCACCGACGGCGCTCGCGACCGGGCCCGAAGAGCTTGGTGCAGGCGCGCTGGCGGCCGTGGGGGCCCCCGGCGCGGGTGCCTCCGCAGGGGTGGGCGTCGCCGCAGGAGCGGGCGCAGCGGTCGCGGACCCATCGGCGCCCGTCTCGAACACCACCAGCACCTCGCCAACGGGCACGGTGTCTCCAACCTTGGAGCGGAGCTCGAGGACCTTGCCTTGTTTGGGCGCGCCGATGGTGACGGTCGCCTTGTCCGTCATCACCTCGACCATGTCTTGGTTTTCCGCGACGGCATCGCCCTCCTGCACCAGCCAGGTGACAATCTCGCCTTCGGTAACGCCTTCGCCGATGTCGGGGAGCTTGAACTCGAACTTCGACATGATCCTTCTCGTAATGTTTGCGCTAGGGCCGGGGTTCAGGTGCGCGCCGCTTCGAGCAGCGTTGGCAAAATACGGTGCGAGAGCGGCATATACTCCATCTCGAGCGTGTACGGGAACGGCGTGTCGAAGCCGGTCACCCGCACCGGTGGCGCTTCCAGATGGTAAAACGCGCGTTCGACCACCAAGCTCACGAGCTCGGCCCCGAATCCGCACGTCCGGGGTGCCTCGTGCACCACGACCAAACGGCCCGTTCGTTTCACGCTCTCGACGATCGTCCCGATGTCGACGGGCCACAGCGTTCGTAGGTCGATGACCTCGGCTTCGACCCCTTTGGCGGCCGCCTTGGCAGCAGCATCCAGGGCTTCGTACAACATCGCGCCGTACGCCAGGACCGTGACGTGCCGTCCCGCCCGCACGATGGCAGCACTTTCGAGGGGTACGTTATAGGCGCCCGCCGGCACCTCACCCTTGGCTGCACGGTAGACGCGCTTTGGCTCGAAGAAAATTACCGGATCGGGGTCGGCGATCGCCGCCAGCAACAGGCCCTTGGCATCGTGGGGGTTCGAGGGGCAGACCACCTTCAAACCAGAAACGTGGATGAACGCGGACTCGGGGTGCTGCGAGTGATAGTGCCCGCCGCGAATGCCCCCACCCACCGGTGTGCGGATGACCAACTTCGCAGGATACTCACCGCCCGAACGGTAGCGGTACTTGGCGAGCTCGTTGACGATCTGATCGTAGGCCGGCCAGATGAAATCCGCGAACTGAATTTCGACTACTGGCACCAGGCCATAGAGAGCCATACCAACCGCCGTACCCACGATACCGTTCTCGCTGAGGGGAGTATCGATCACGCGGTCGTCGCCGAACTCATCGAAAAGCCCGGCGGTGACGCGAAAGACGCCACCCACTTTGCCGACGTCCTCACCCATGATCACCACGCGGTCATCGTCGCGCATGGAAATGCGCAGCGCGTCGTTGATCGCCTGCACCATGTTCATCTGCGGCATGCTGTTCGTGTTCTCCGTCAGCTCCCGTGGGGAGAAGGTGCCCGGGGGCCGGTCAGTACCTCGGCACGCTGCTCCTGCAGATGCCAGGGTGGCCGCTCGTAGACGTCCTCGAACATGGACTCCAACGCGGGCAAGCTGGTGCGCTCCGCCACCTGTACGGCTTCGCGGAAGCTCGCGTCTACCTCGCCAAGGAGACGCTCTTCAGCGCCGCTGTCCCAGAGCGCGTGCTTCTCGAGGTACGCGCGCACCCGCGAGACAGGGTCACGCGTGGTCCACGGCTCGAGCGCATCACTGGCCCGGTAGCGGTTTGGATCGTCGCTCGTCGAGTGGCCACCCATGCGGTAGGTGAGCGCCTCGATGAGCGTCGGCCCCTCGCCGCGCGCGCCACGCAGCACCGCCTTGCGGACCACGGAGACGACTGCGAAAAGATCGTTGCCGTCGACGCGGACGCCAGGGATGCCGTAGGCCGCCGCCTTCTCCGCGAAGGTGCGGCTGGCCGTTTGTCGCTCCGTCGGCACGCTGATCGCCCAGCCGTTGTTCCGGCAGAAAAAAACGGTGGGGACCTTGAAGACGCCCGCGAAGTTCATCCCGCTGTGGAAGTCGTTCGAGCTCGTGGCGCCGTCGCCAAAATAAACCAATGCAGCAAGATCCTGCTTCTTGATTTTTGCACCCCAGGCGAACCCCACCGCCTGGGTGATCTGAGTGCCCACTGGGGAGCTGATGGAGCCCCAACCTACGCGGCGACACGTGTAGTGGTCGGGCATCTGACGCCCTTGCACCGTGTCTTTGGAGTTGCCGAACATGTTGTGGATGAAAACCTGAAGCTCCAGCCCGCGCATGAGCGCCGCGCCAAACTCGCGGTAGCACGGGAAGATCCAGTCGCTCTTGCGCATGGCGTAAGCCGAGCCGAGGATCGCTCCCTCCTCGCCGAGCGAGCCGACGTGAAAGCCGATGCGACCTTGGCGCTGCAGCCCCACGAGTCGCTCGTCGAGCTGACGCGTGGTCACCATGTGGCGATAAAGGGCCAAGACCTCGTCGTTCGATAGCCCGGGATCGTGCTCGGGATCGAGCGACAGGTCATCGCGCAGCGTGCGAACGATACCGTCGTCGGCCCACGGCGTGGGCTGGTTCGGAATCGCGTTCACGGCGCTTCTTTCCTGGGGCGGAGCAGTTCTAGATCTGACCACGAACGACGCCTCATGCGCTGAATACACTGCAAGCTTCGCCAGCCGACTCCGGCGCCACGCGCGTTGTGAACGCCGCAGCTAGAGCGACGCGTAGCCGGCGGGCCACCTGATCGTCGAGAATCGTGTGCCGTCTGCGCATCTTTCTCCAGGGCCGAGCCTAACACTTCCCACACCAAGTCCGTTGCGCGTTGAACCGCGTGCTGCGCGGCGTCAACGACGCACCAGCGACGAGGGGCTTATTAGCCGTTCCTCACGCGCTGGCCCGTCGACCAGCAGGGCTGCTCGCTCCGGGATGTCCGCTGGAGCGAGCACGCTTTCCGGCGCAAGGCGGGCCTGCACGAAGCCCTCTGCCGCATGGTAGCTGGAACGAACCAAGGGACCGGACGCCACGAAAGCAAAGCCGAGCGATTCGGCGTATTGCCGGTATTCGGCAAAAGTCTCCGGAGCCACGTAGCGGGCGACCGGCGCATGTTTGGGCGTGGGCCTCAGGTACTGACCGAGCGTGACGATGTCGACGCCGGCGCTACGCAGATCGCGCAGCGTCTCGAACACCTCACCATCCTCCTCGCCGATGCCCACCATGATGCTGCTCTTGACGAACCGATCCGGCACCTTGCGCTTGGCGTGCTCCAGCACCCCGAGGGAGAGGTCGTAGTTACAGCGCTGGTCACGGATGACCGGGGTGAGCCTCCGCACCACCTCGATATTGTGGGCGAACACCTCGGGCGCGCTCGCGAGCACCACGTCGACGTCGCGCAAACGCCCGCCAAAGTCGCCAGCCAGCGTCTCGACCAGCAGCCCAGGCACCTCACGATGCAAGGCGCTCACGGTGCGCGCGAGGTGTGAGGCCCCGCCGTCCAGCAGGTCGTCACGGTCCACCATGGTGAGCACGACGTAGCGGAGACCCAGCTGCCCGATCGCCCGCGCGACGTGCTCGGGCTCCCGCGGATCGACTGCACCACGCGGATTGCCCGTAGTCACCGCACAGAAGCGGCAACCGCGGGTGCAGGTGTGACCGAGCAGCATCACTGTCGCGGTGCCCGCGCTCCAGCACTCGGCGACGTTGGGGCAGCGAGCCTCCTCGCACACGGTGTAGAGGTCCAGGCTGCGCAAGGTCTGCTTGATGCGCGTGTAGTTGTCGCCGCCGGGCGCACGCACCTTGAGCCAGGCGGGCTTTTGCTCGCGTTGTACGGCGCGCTCGGTCTCGGCGGACATCTGCGGAATCTACGGCCAGAGGCCAGCCGACGCCAGCCCGAGCGACCCGATCAGCTCGGGGCCTGTTCTGACGCGCGCTGAATCTTGGATTCAGCTCACGAGCAAGCTCTCGAGCAAGTCGCTCACGAGCTTCGGATCCGCAGAGCCACGCGTCTCCTTCATGGCTTGTCCGACGAAGAAGCCGAGCACGCCCTTCTTTCCCGAGCGCACGCTCGCCGCCTGGTTGGGGAACTGGGCGATCAATGCTTCGCAGAGCGCGCGCAACTCAGCTTGGTTGGACACCACCCGCATTCCGCGCTCTTCGACCACCGCCTGTGGACGCTTGTCGCTGCCCTCGATGGCCGCGAACACCTCCTTGGCCTGTTTGCCGGAAATTTCGCCGCTTTCCACCAGCGTCAACAGCTCTGCCACCTGGCTCGGGGTGACGCTGAACGTGGCGCTCAGACCATGCACGTGGGCGCCACGCAGGACGTCGTTGGCGACGAAATTAGCCGCCTTCACCGGCTGCGGAAAGGTCTCACAGACTGCCTCGAAGAAGCGCACGTAGCCTGGATGCTGGCTCAGGGTGTGCGAGGTGCTCGCAGCGATGCCGCGCTCGTGCCAGCGCGCGCGCACCGCTCCCGGCAGCTCCGGCATGTTCCGCCGGCAATCCGCGATGAACGCCGACTGAATGCGCAGCGCGGGCAGATCCGGTTCCGGGAAATAGCGATAGTCGTGCGCCTCCTCCTTGGAACGCAGCGTGCTCGTCTGTCCGGTATCCGGATCGAAGCTGCGGGTCTCCTGACGAATGCGACCGCCGGCGTCGACGATCGACGTCTGCCGAGCCACCTCCGCTTCGATCGCGCGTTGAACGAAGCGGAACGAGTTGATGTTTTTGAGCTCGCAGCGGGTGCCAAACTCCGCAGCGCCGCGCGGACGGATCGACACGTTGGCATCGCAACGGAAGCTACCTTCCTCGAGGTTGCCGTCGTTGACGCCGATGAAGACGAGGATCTCGCGCACGGCGCGCAGATAAGCGACGGCTTCTGCGCTCGAGCGCAGATCGGGCTCCCCGACTATCTCGATCAGCGGCACCCCGGCGCGATTCAGGTTGACCAGCGAGTCGCCGCCGACGCCGTGCACGTTCTTGCCGGCGTCCTCTTCCATGTGAACGCGCGTGATGCCGACGCGCTTGTGAACCCCGTCCACGTCGATGTCGAGACAGCCGTCGGTCGAGAACGGCTCCTCGTACTGGCTTA
>DASQDA010000937.1:0-1788 GCA_035634435.1 Polyangiaceae bacterium | reverse complement strand
CCGCGTCGGCGGCGCGCCGCTGCAGGCCATCCTGGGGTTCCAGGGGCTGCGCTCCGAGCGCCGGCGGCGCGGCCTGCTGGGTGGCCGCAGGCGGCGCCGGGGCCGCGACGACCGCAGCGCTCGACGTGCTCGGTGCGCGCTGCGCGCCATCAGCGGTTCGGCTCTTGTCAAGCACAGTGCCGACAACGAGCAGCGCAGCCAGCAACGCAAGCATCAGCAGCGAAAGCTTGCTGACGATCGAGAGCCCAGCGATACGCCGACGCAAACCAGCGAGGTCGACAGACCGGCCCACCATTGGGGGCCGATAGAGCTCATCCGCCTCGGCCTCGTTGCCCCCGCTCGATCGAACAATTGGCGCCGGCGCCGCCAAGGGCATGGTCGCACCGCTGCCCCGGGCCTGAGCGTCGCCCAGCGCTGCTCGCCGCGCGAGCAGGAGCTCGACACTATGCAGAGCCGTCACCGGGTTCGGCGCCGAAGGCGGCGTTGCCTCTTCGAGCTGCCCCTCCGCGCCTGAGCTGGTGAGCCCGGTCGCAACGTAGAGCGGGCGCCGAGCTTCCGTTGCCGTCTGAAAGGGCGCGCTGCTCGAGCTCGGCTGCTCGTGCAGGCTCGCAGGAGCCGAGGCCCAATCGCTGCCGAATATCTGCGTCTTCGTATCGGGCGGTCTATCGGCAGGCGAGCGCTTTGCGGCGGCAGGAATCACGCCGGTCGACGCCTTGTCGCGCGCCACCGGCAGATAGAAGAGCTGCGTTCGGCCCGTGCGGGGCTCGATGGTCGGCGTCGCCGTCGTCGCTGGCTCGTCGACTGCCGTGTCAGGAGTGGAAGGCTTAACCTTGGTCATTGGCTTGTCCCCTCTGCCGAGCCGCTGCATGCACGCTGTGGGGCAGCTCCAGGCCATGCTCCTTGAGCTGGGGCAAGAAGGTTGGCAGGAAGCCGGTGGGCAAAAGGTCGCTCAATACGCGGCCGCGCTCATCCAAGCCGCGATACTCCCGCAGGAAAAGGTCGCGCAGCTCGTAGCGGTTGGTCGCCAGATCGAAGCCCGCGACCTCGGTGACATGGGTGACCTTGCGACTGCCGTCGCGGGCACGGGCTACCTGCACGATCAAGTTGGCTCCCGAGGCGATCTGAAGCCGTAACGCCGCGAGCGGCATCTCCACATCGCTCATCATGGCCATGGTCTCCAGGCGAGTTAACGTGTCGCGCGGGTAGGTGGCGTGCAGCGTCCCCATACAGCCGCCGTGCCCGCTAACCATGGCTTGCACGATGTCGAGGGCCTCACCTCCGCGAATCTCGCCGATCACGATGCGATCGGGCCGCATACGCAGCGTCGAACGGAAGAGCTCGCGAATGCTGATCTCACCACGGTTCGCTGCATCGGCGGGGCGCGCCTCGAGGTACACCACGTGCGGGCGTTGCACCTGCACCTCTTTGGAATCCTCGATGACGGCGATACGCTCGTCCTCAGGCACGAAATGCGTGAGCACGTTGAGCAGCGAGGTCTTGCCGCTGCCGGTGCCGCCGGCGATGAGCAGGTTGAGCTTGGCGCGGACGCAGACCTCCAGCATATCCGCGGCGTCGGCGGTGAGTGAATCGCTGTCGATCAGGTGCTTCAGATCCAGCGTGTGTTTGGAGAACCGGCGGATCGCGACGTACGGCCCATCCGGCGCTACTGGCGGGATCATCGCCTGCAGGCGCGAGCCGTCCGGCAAACGCGTCTCCAGGATCGGGTGCTGCTCGTCGACGTGCTTGCCGACGAATTGCGCCGCGTTGCGCAGCGCACAAAGCACGGCT
>DASQDA010000936.1:0-8196 GCA_035634435.1 Polyangiaceae bacterium | reverse complement strand
CAAGGCGCGCGCCGCCGGTAGCGCGCCGCGCAGCAGCTTGTCACCGCCCTCGAACTCCAGATCATTGATGACGTCGATCAGCAGCAGCGCGACTTCGCAATGGTCCGGCGCGTTGCCGTAGAGATCAGCGGCTCGCTGCCGCGCGCTGTGGAGGGACTTTTTGGCCGCCATTCCGCTTCTTGCTGCTCACGCTCAGGTTTGAACGAGCAGATGCAACGCACGCGCCAGCCGCGCCATCCCCATCAACCGTGCTATCACTTGGGCGGCGTTCGCCTGCGCACTTGCCAGCCGGGGCATTGAGCCCCAGTGGTGCGCCCCCAGCGACGCATGCAGGGCCCGTGATGCCACTCTGGAGCGCCAGATCTGACGGAGCCGACCTTGGCGTGCTTCGTGCAGCCGGAGGGGGCAGGAGGCACTCTTGAATTCCCGAACCTTGACCCTAGCTACTTTCAGCGCGTTTTGTCTGCAGCTGACGGCCTGCGAAGCCGTGAAGGGCGTCTTCAAAATCGGTATGTGGGTGGGCGTCCTCGGCGCCTTGGCCGTGTTCGTCGTGGTGGGGCTTGTTATCAGCAAGCTGCGAGGCTGAGCGCCATGCCGCGTGCTGGCGTCGCCGCTGCTCGACCAAGGCCTCCAAGGCTTCCCGCGTGACCCCAAGGCGCTCAGCGGTGCGTCCGGCGAGCGACGTGGGCGCCACCCCCGGCACGAAGCCGTAGGTGGGCTCGTTGTGCGCGTCGAGCTCCACCTGCAGGAAGGCGAGGTTCGGTGCTGGACGCGCCAGCGCCAGGCGCTCCGCGAACTGCAAAAAATGCGTCGTGATGAGCGCTTGAGGCTCAAGCTCCGAAAGCAGCGTGACGACCAGCTGGAAGATCTCTTCGCCTTCGGAGGGATTCGTTCCCGAGCAGAGCTCGTCCATGATGACGAGGCTGTTGAATCCCAGCTGCTCGAAGAGGCGGCGGATGCGCAACAGCTCCATGCCCAAGCGCCCTTCCGGCTGCTCGGCGCCGGACTCCTGGATCAGGGATACGAAGAGGCCGTCGCGCCATACGAGCCTTGCCTCGGCCGCTGGCACGAAGTAGCCGGCCTGTCCGAGCAGCTGTGTCAGCCCCAGCGCCTGCAGCAAGCGCGTCTTCCCGCCCGAGTTCGGCCCCGTGATGATCACCAGATCTGCCGGGCCGAGCCGCAAGTCACAGGGGCGTGGCGGCTGCTTTTCCAGCAACAGTAATGGATTGAAGAGCCGCACGAGCGAGCTCCCCTGCGCGCCATCGGCCGAAGCGTTGGGCAGCGTGAGCTCCGGCAGACACACCGCAAGGCCGCGAGCCGCCGCCACGTCGCGCAAGCCCAGCGCGGCCAAGTAGAATTCGCAATGCAGGCCCAGCTGAAACAGCGCGATGACCGCGTCCTGCACACCGTCGAAGACGTGGTTCGTGAGCCTGCCCGCGATCTCCGACTCGCGAAGGCGATAGCCGCCAAACAGCATGCGCACACGTGTAACGAACCGGCGCCACGGGGACGTGTGGAAGCGATTGCTGGAGTTCTCGTGGGCACGGAGGATCTCGAAGCCGCGCACCTCGCCTCCTCGGCCAACGCTCACGCGCAGGTCCAGGGTCGCCAGGTGTCCCTCGTGATCCAGAAACTCACAGAGGTCGTGGAACTCCGCGCCGGCGCGGATGCCGCGCCCGAGCTCGGCGACGCGTGAGAGCCCGGATGTGGCGCCCTCGAAGGCACCCCCGAGCCGATCGATTGCATCTTTGATGGTCTTCAGGATCTCGACCCGGCGCGCGATGGCGTCGAAGCGCTTGCTTCGGTCGGCAGACTCCAGAGCTCCCCTGAGCGCCTCGATGCCTAGCCAGAGCTGCTCGAGCGCGCGTCGCAGGGCTGGCGCTTCGGAAAGCTCCCGAAGGATGCCTTGTCGAAAGGCGAGACTCTGCAAGCTGACGCACGGGTGGGATAACTCGCGCAAGAGCTGCGCGCGACGCAGGGGTCGCTCTCGGCCTTCGATCGTCACGGTGAGGCAGCGTTGGACGACTTCCAGCAGGAAAAGATCGCGGGCGAAAGCCTCAGCACGAAACTGGCTGGGAGCGACGCGAGCGCGGTTCAACAGGCGCTCGAGATCCTCACCCGTGCCGCCCGTCGCAAAGCTAAACGTCAGCGTCTGGCTGAGCGCCACCCCGTCGAGAGTGAGCTGCGGCTCGAGATGTAGGAGGTCCGCGACGCGGGTCATGTTGCAGCGCCAGCGCCTATCTTTCATCGCCGTGACGCACGGCACAACCCAACCGGAAGGAGAGCGGCCGACCGCGCGCCGCGTTCTATTCCGCGGGAGTGACGAGCGCCGCGTCATTCTGACGCACTTTTACAGGCATGCCCCGGCGTGGGCCGCGTTGCTACTTGATCCGCGCGGCCGTGGGTGGCATGGCCGTTGCTTCGGGTAAGAGCGCAATTAGATGCCTTGGCTAAAACGAGTCCTGCGCCTGTGGCGTCTCTCCTTCTTTCGCGACGACCAGGGGAAGCTCTACGTGCGCTGGTCCCAGGGGCCGTTTCGTCCGCTGGGGCCCAGTGGCTTGCGCTGACGGCGCGCCCAGAACCCTGCTCGCGGCGCCGCTGTCACATCGTGCGCAGATGCCAGGCTTTGGGCTGCAGAAACGCGCGGATGCCGTAGTGCGATAGCGTGGACCCCATTCCGGAGCTCTTGCGCCCCGTCCACGGTAGCCGAGGGCTCACGCGATCACAGCAGTTCCAGTAGACGCTGCCCGCATTCACCTGTTTCAGAATGCGCTCGGCGCGCTGGCGGTCGCGCGTATAGACGCCCGCCGTCAGACCGTAGTCGGTATCGTTCATCGCTGACACGGCCTGGGCGTCGTCCTCGACCGCCGCAATGCCGATGATCGGGCCGAAGCTCTCCTCGCGCATCACCAGCATGTCTTGGCGTGCGCCAGCCAGGACGGTCGGCTCGAAGTAATTGCCCGGACGGGACACCCGGTGGCCACCGCACAAAAGCCGAGCGCCCTTGCGGAGCGCGTCGTCTACCTGGAGCTCCAGCACCTGCAGCTGTTCGGAACGCGCGAGTGGGCCAATGTACGTGGCCGGCTCCTCCGGATCGCCCAGCGCGAAACCTTGCACGGTCTGCGCGAACAGCTCGACGAACTCGTCGTGCACCTTGCGATGCACGTAGATGCGTTCCACGGAACAGCAGCTCTGGCCACTGTTGTACATGGCGCCATCGGCGAGGCTTTCGGCTGCCGCGCGCAGGTCGACATCGTCGCAGACGTACGTCGGATCTTTGCCGCCCAGCTCGAGCCCCACGCGGATGAAGCGCGGAGCCGCCGCCAAGGCGATCTTGCGACCGGTGCCGTGACTGCCCGTGAAGAACACGCCATCAACGGGCTGCTCGAGCAAGCTGGCTCCAGTGGAGGGTCCGCCGACCAGCGTGATGAACACGTCTTCGGGGACGCCGGCGCCATGCAAGAGCCGGGCGATGGCCAGACCCGTAAGGGTCGCGTGCTCGGACGGCTTGTAGAGCACCGCGTTGCCGGTCAGCAACGCGGGAACGAACACGTTCGAGCCCACGAACCAGGGATAGTTCCAGGCGGAGATGTTCGCGATGACGCCGAGTGGCTCGTGGGAAATCAGCTCTTGGAGACGGATCCTCCCGGCATCCGCCTCCTGTAACACCAGCTCGCCCTCCAGCACGCCCGCGCTGGCCCCGGCGAAGAACTCGAGACGCCCCGTCAGCGCGTTGAGCTCGTTCGTCGCCTGGCTAATCGGCTTGCCGACCTCGCGCGTCAGGATCAACGCGAGCTGGTCTCGTTCGCGCGCCACGCTCTCGCGGAAGCGGTCGATGATGGCCACTCGCTCGCTCAACGGCGTCGAAGCCCACGCCGGCTGCGCCCGCCGGGCGCGCTCGAGCTTGCGCGCCACGTCCAGCGCGGAGTCTTCGGCCACCTCTTCGATGACCGCGCCAGTGGCCGGATTCTTGATCTGCATCACTACGTTCTCCCGGGGACGTGAAACGCTCGAGCTCACACCAGCATGCTGCGGAACAACTGACGAAAGTCACGTTCGGTGACCGGCTTTGGATTGTTGGCGTGGCAGCCGTCCTGGAAGGCGAACGCCACCAGACTGTCGACGTGCTCCAGCGTGACACCGACGTCCGCAAGCGTGCGCGGGATGCCAAGCGCAACCTTCAGCTCTTCGAGCCAAGTGATGAATCCGTCAGCGCCCGGTGCGCTCGCGCCCGCCAACGCACCGAGCTCCGCCAGACGTGCACCCGCGGCTTCACGGTTGAACGCCATGGCGTAGGGGATACAGATGCCGTTGGCCAGACCATGATGCAGGTCGCACACCGTCGACAAGGCGTGCGCCAGCGAATGGGTCACGCCCAGCCCCTTCTGGAACGCGACACCACCCATCAAGGCGGCGTTCAGCATCAGCCCGCGCGCTTCGCGGTGAGGGACGGCCGTCAGCAGCTCTTTCTCGCCATGCTCGATGCGGTGCGCATATTCGACGCAGCGGGGTAGGCTCCGCGCGACCAGACGCACCCCTTCCAGCGCGATGCCGTCACACAGCGGCTGGAAGCCGCGCGCGAGGTACGCCTCGACCAGGTGCGTCAACGCATCCATGCCAGTCGCGGCCGTCATCGCAGGCGGCAAACCCATGGTCAGGTCCGGGTCGACGAACACCCGCTGCGCCAGCAACCGCGGCGAGAAGATCACCTTTTTCACGCGGGTCCGCTCGTCGGAAATCACCGTACTGCGCCCGACCTCGCTGCCAGTGCCAGCCGTGGTCGGCACCGATGCCCACCAGGGGATCTCAGAATCGATGGGCCGCGCGCCGGGCTTTTCGTCCTCGTAGTCGAAAAGCTCGCCGGGATGATGGACCATGAGCGCGATTGCCTTCGCCACGTCGAGCGCCGCACCGCCACCAATGCCAACGATCGAATCGGCCGCGTGCTGCTGAAACGCCTGGACACCTGCGGTGACCTGCGACAGCAGCGGATTGCCCCACACCTCCGAGAACACGCGCACCTCCAGGCCGCTGGCTTTTAGATGCGCTGCTGCGTCCCTCGCGGGTGCGAGCAATGACAGCCCGCGATCCGTCACGAGCAACGGTCGGCGCTTGCCGGCCTTGAGCAGAGCGTCGGGCAAAAGCCGGACCGCACCGGAGCCGAAGTGAATGGTGGTGGGAAAGCTGTATTGATAGATGGTCACAGTGGTTGATTATCCTCGCACCTGCGCGTGCCTCAAATGATCTCGAAATAACGCTTCAATTCCCAGTCACTGACCGCCTTGCCGAACTGCCGCCATTCCCAGTGCCGAGTGGCGGCGAAGTGCTCGACGAAGGTGCTGCCCAACAGCTCGCGCGCAAGCTCGCTGTTCGCGAAACGCTCCGTGGCCTCCTGCAGATTGCTCGGCAGCCGCGCCGAGCGAACGTCTCCGTAACCGCTGCCGGTCACGGCGGGAGCGAGCGGGAGCTTGTTCTGGATACCATAGAGACCGCTGGCGAGAGCCGCCGACAAGGCCAAGTATGGGTTCGAATCGGACCCATTGACGCGCGTTTCGAGGCGCGTGCTCTTCGCGCCGCCGCTGATCACGCGCAGAGCCGTGGTTCGGTTGTCGAGCCCCCAGTTGGCCTTCGTCGGCGCCCAGGCGCCCTCCACCAGACGTTTGTAGCTGTTCACGGTCGGAGCGTACATGGGAAGCAGCTCGGGCAAACAGGCGAGCTGACCGGCGATGTAGCTCTCGAAGACGGCGCTCATCCCCGTGGCGGTGTCCGGCTGAAAAAAAACATTCGTCTTGCCGTCGGTGTCCCACAAGCTCTGGTGGATATGACCGCTACAGCCGGGCAGCTCCGCGTTCCACTTCGCCATGAAGGTCGGCAAGATTCCGAAACGGTGCGCTATTTCTTTGCTGCCGGCCTTGAACAGCACGGCGCGATCGGCTGACTCGAGCGCCTCCGAATAAAGGATGGCCGCCTCGAGCACCCCCGGACCGGTCTCCGTATGCAATCCCTCGATCGGAACACCGAAGCTGAACATATCGTCCATCAGGGCGTTCACGTATTCGCGGTTTTGATTCATCCGCAAGAGCGAGTAGCCGAACATTCCCGGGGTGAGGGTCTTGAGGCCCGCGTGGCCCTTGCTGGCGAGTGATTCGGAGGTCTCCTTGAAGTGGAAGAACTCGTACTCGAAGGAGCTCATGGCGGCGAACCCCGCGGCCCGCAAGCGCTCGATGACGCGCTTGAGCAACTGCCGCGGACAGACGGCGAGCGGCTGCCCCGCGCCATCGACGAAGTCGCCAAGTAGAAATGGAACGCCTCCGTCCCAGGGCACCTGGCGGAACGTCGAGAGGTCGAGCCGTGCCTGCGCGTCGGGGTAGCCGGTGTGCCAACCCGTATAGGTGGTGTTGTCGTAGCAAACGTCGCCCGCGTCCCACCCGAACACCACGTTGCAGAAGCCCAAGCCCGATTCGAGAGCAGAGGTGAACTTGTCGAGGTGAAGGTACTTACCGCGCAAGATCCCGTCGATGTCGCTCACCGCTACCTTCACCTTCGACGCGCCGGAGGCGCGCGCGCGTTCGAGCACATCCTTGACCGAGCGCTGCGAATTGCTCATGCGTGGAGTATCCAACTGGGGGCGCGTCTTCACCACTCGGTTGTTTGGCCGCAGTGGCGCGATTTTTACGCGCCGGGCTCACTAGCTCACCCTGCAGTAAGGCCAAATTACTAAACGATTCAGCCACTTCTGCACTGAACTTGCGTGACTGAGACCCTCGTTGTGGCATAAGTCCACCGCATGCGACGATGGGTCTCCTGGTTGAGCGTTGCCACGCTCGTCGCCTGCACGGAGCCGCCGGACACCTCGCAAGGCAACCCCAGTGGGACCGCCGGAGGCACATCGAGCGGCAATGCCGGGGGCGGTGGAACATCGAGCCCGCCGGTCTCGGCCGGAGGTCTCGCCGGAACGCCGGGCGGAAGCGGAGGCGCGGCCGGTGCAGCAGGGCAGGCGGGCGCAGGAGCAGTCGCAGGAGCCGGCGGAGCCACCGTGCCAACGGTCGTCGGCCCCCCGTATAGCTTTCCGCAGAACAAGCGCAGCGTCCATTGCAACTACCCGCAATCCGCGAATCCACAGGTCGCCAGGGCAACCTATGAACGTTGGAAGCGAGAGCTCGTCACGCGTGACGGCGCCTCCGGCCTGCAAAGGGTGCGGCGGCCCGCGGGCGAGATGGACACCACCGTCTCGGAGGGCATCGCTTACGGAATGATCCTCGCCGTCACCTTTGGCGAACAGAGCCTCTTCGATGACTTCTGGAAGTACTCCCAGCGCTATCTCAACGGCAACGGGCTGATGCACTGGCGCATTGGCCCCGACGGCATGGTGACCGGCGAAGGCGCCGCGACGGACGCTGACGAGGACATCGCGTGGGCGCTGCTGCTGGCTGACAAGAAGTGGGGCGGCCGAGGAAGCCTCGATGCGGACTACCTGGAGCTCGCCAAGAAGCAGATCGACCGCATCTGGCAACACGAGGTCGACCACTCGCGCGGCGAGCTCCTGATGGCCGGTGACTCCTGGGGCAATGTGGTGGTGTTCAACCCGTCCTATTTCGCGCCCAACCAGTATCGCACCTTCGGCAAGGTCACCGGCAACGTGGACGGCTGGAACAAAGTAATCGATACGGGTTACACGCTCCTGCAAAAGACACTGACCGCCGAAGCGGGCAACGCGAGCAACGGCCTGGTGCCCGCCTGGAGCGACGGCGAGGGCAAACCCAGCTCACCCTTCGATGGGGCGCCAATGCACTACCAGTATGATTCGGCGCGCATGCCGTTTCGCATCGGCCAGGACTACTGCGAGTTCGGCGAGCCGCGAGCCAAGGCCTACCTCGACAAGGTGAACGCTTTCTTCGGGCAGATCGGCGCTGCCCAGATCGTGGATGGCTATGACCTGAATGGCACCGCGCGCGCCGAGAACACCCTGCCCGCTGGCATCCAGTCGGCCCTGTTCGTCGGCGCTGCAGCGGTGGCTGCAATGAGCGACGTTCGTCACCGTCAGCTCATGGAAGACGGTTACGCGCTGCTCGTCAGCAAAGAGATGCTACCGCCGAGCTACTACTACAACCTGAGCTGGCAGGTGTTGTCCCTACTGATGCTCTCGGGCAATCTGTTCGACTACACGCTGCACCCGTAAAACGGTGCGGCAGGAGT
>DASQDA010000935.1:0-4088 GCA_035634435.1 Polyangiaceae bacterium | reverse complement strand
GGCGTCAGCCCATGGTTCTGCCGAAAAACCTCCAAGACCTCATTCCAGCCGCCCCAGGTGCCGCGCCGCGCAAGTCGAGCAAGCAGCCCGGGCACGAAGGTCACGACCACGATTAAAACGAGCAAGAAGCACGGTTTTCTGCTCGCCAATCGCAAGCTTCCGTGGCACCGTGCGCCACCTTCCGGGGCCGTAGCTCAGCTGGGAGAGCGCATGACTGGCAGTCATGAGGTCTGGGGTTCGATCCCCCACGGCTCCACAAAGATCGAAGCCACTTCAGCCCGCGTATAGCGGGCTTTTTGGTTTTGTTGGGCTGCGGCGCGGGGAACGAGCGCGCTGGGCGACGCGCGCGCGGCGCTGGGTATATGGGGTGCAGCGCGGGGCGGCGGGGCAGCCGCGCCGGTGAGGCGTTGGGGCGAGCCGTGATCGAGTCGAAATCCGGAGGGCGTGAGGGGAGGGCGTGACGGGACCCCGGCGCGGCGGACGTCCGGGAGGCGTGACGTGACCCGGCGCGGAGGACGCGACCTTTACCGGGACCGGAGGGGACCTCACTCGCGACTTTGCCAACGCCGCGGACCGCATCCCGCGGTGACGCACCACGAGCATGCCCGTCGGCGCGGCCCTGCGCGTGGTGCGCGGCAACGTCAAACAGAGGCGTCGCTTCACTATGACCGCAGCTTCTGTGGTCCCCAGGTCGAATACTTCCTCCGCACCGTACCACGAGCTGCACGACCTCCGGCGCAACGGCACGAGGATGACAACGAGGTGCTCTCGAGTGATCTAACCAGCGCTTCTACCGCTCGCGCTCGCTGTCCCAGATGTATCCGCGGGCAACGCGCTGAGCGGCGCCCGGACTGGTTTATGCTGATTCCGAAGGCGTTCACAGGACCCAACAAAGGCCTGCTCCGCTCCGAGCGTCGCCGCCACGAACCTCGCGCGCTGGTTCATTGGTACCGATTCGTTCCAGGGCACGGACGGAGGTTCTGCGCCCTTGAGAGACCTGTCACCTCGGTTCGCGACCTGATTAGTCACCTATGTTCCCGGTCTGAACTCACGATTTCACTTGACGTGTCTCGCGCGCATCGCGGCTCACGATGCAGTGGTTGTCGCAAAAACCGGGCTGTGCGCTGCGCGCCGCACGCGTAGCGCGCTCGCGCAAACGCTTGCCACTCGAAAACGCAGCGAGACCGTGGAAGGCGCCTCACGCGTCAATCTGCGCGCTCGAAATTCGAAGGTGTAGCGTGAGGCATGCCGTCGATCACCAAGGTCCAAGAAGTGATGGTCAAGCTCGTTCCGGGGGGCGAGCGCGACCTTTCTCATCTCTCCGAGGCGGAGCTGCTAACGAGCACCCGCGGGCTCGTTGGAACGTCTAACACGCTGTTTGCCGCGCTCTTGCTGCACCTGGCCGAGGTCGAGGCGCGAGGCATTCATCGCCAGCGTGCCTGTGCCAGCTTGTACACGTATTGCATCTACGATGCTGCGCATGTCCGAAGATGCCGCCGCAAGCCGATTCGAGCGCCGCACGCTTGGTGAAAGCCTTCCGGCTCTCCTCGAGGCCATCGCAGCGGGTGAGCTCCACCTGACGGGCCTGCTGATGCTGGGCCCTCACCTCACACGCGAGAATCACGTCGAGGTGCTGGCTCGCGCCAGGTTTCGAACCAAGAAGGAGCTGGCCAAGCTCGTGCGAGAGCTGCATCCGCTCCCTCTCGTGCCCGACGAGATGGAGGCGCTCGGGTCCGAGCCGCTGCCCGCCGGCGAGCCAACATGGGGAGAATAGGTCACCTCCCTGGGCGCGCCGGTGCGAGAGCTGCCGTCGAATGAACGACCTGGTCAGTGGGCGAATGACACCGTCCCAGGCTGCTCGGACGGGTACGCAAGCGCGTTCGGCGACGAGGGCGCGCCAGGGCCCGCCGGCCCTGGCGCCACCGAACCCGACGAAGACGACTCCACCGCGCTGCGGCGGCGCGAGCTGCCGCCCATCACGGCACCCCAGCAGTACCGAATGCAGTTCAGCACCACTGAAGAGCACGTGCGACTCGTCGAGCGTGCCAAAGCGCTGCTCGCCCGCATGCCTCCTGGTCGCTCGCTCGGCGAGCTGCACCAGCAGGCCATGGAGTTGCTGGTCGCCAAGCTAGAGCAAGCGACATTCGCGGTCACTGAGCCGCGACCACGAGCGCGCGGTTCCGGCACGCTTGCCGTTGCCCTCGACGCTGACGCGTCCCAGCGAGCGCAGCGCAAACCAGCGTCAATGGCGTCAGGGCAAACGGCTGAGGAACGCGAGATTGAGCCAGGAGAGCCGCTACAACGGAAGCGAGCACCGCGCCGGCGCGGCAGACACGACATATGGTTACACCCTCGTACCCATCCTAGGATCATCTAGTTCGCTCCCGCGCGGGGGGACTCGAGCGGCGGCTGGGGACCGTTCCAGGGCCGGGCATGCGCGGCTGCCGGCCGGGCACGCGCGGGACAACGATACCTATGGTCGTGCATCACGACCAGCGCGCCCGCTCCCTTGTGGCCCTGACCCATTCCCCACCGTGATTTGCTATCTAGAGCGGCCCTGCGCCTCCTCGCCGCCGGCAAGCGTGCGGCTGGGCCCGTCGCCGCGTTCGAGTGATACGCTGGTGTCCATGAGGTCTGGCGGGCAACTTCTCTGCATCACGGTGCTTGCTAGCGGTTGTCAGGTGTTTGAGCGCTCCTGCACGGAGATCGGCTGTGGGGACCAGGCTTCACTCACTCTAGCGACCGCCGACCGCAAGTGGCCAGCGGGCGCCTACCGCTTCCGCTACACGCTCCCTGATGCCGTAATTACTTGTCAGGTCAGCGTGCCCGAGCAGCTTCCCGCGCGAACCTCTATCAGTGCTCGCTGCTCGTCGGGTTCGATGCACCTCGCTCCCCATGCCGTTTGCGTCGAGAGCAGGACTGCAGATGCAGTAACGCAGAGCTGTTCGCCAGCCGACGGAGAATTGATAGGGAGTGTTTCGTTCGATGGCACGCCGTCGAACGTAGGCATTCAGGTGGAACGCCATGGCGTCGTCATCCTCGACAAGGAGGAGCGCTTTGCGTATGCGTCCCTGCGCCCGAACGGGCCGGACTGCGAGCCCTTGTGTCGGCAAGCGTCTGTGAGCGTACTCGTCCCCTGATTGCCGACACCCTCGTATGACCATGAGCCCTCGCGGAGGTGAGCGGCTCCCGGCGAGAAGGGAGGACGGACGTCTGTCCGCACCGGACGCTCCAGCAAGCCTGACACGGGCAAACAAGGCCGAGCTACGGCGTGTCGTCGGTTCCGCGAGTGGCATGCGCTATGCAGTGACCCGGTCGTCAGCAAATGAAGCCAGTACCACGACGCCAGCTGCCGTCGCACGGAGGATCCCCATGACGCCCTTCAAGCTCGTTGCCCTGTTGCCTGCGTTCGCCCTATCAGTGACCACGCTCGGCGCGCATGCCGAGGAAGGCACTAACACCGATGTTCACCGATTCCAGCTCTCGCTCTGGAACACGCTGCAAACCAGCGACAGGACTGACTCCATCCATGGCGTGCGTCTGAACCTGCCGTACGGCAGCAATCGCGACGTGCACGGGCTCGATCTGGGCATCGTTAATCACACGACACGGGACATGCACGGAGCGGCTCTGGGCTTTGCCGGGTACGTTCAGCGGGACGTCCGTGGCCTACAGAGCAGCTTCGTCCTGAGCATTGCGCGCGGCAACGTCATGGGCGTTCAGCAGGGGGTCTACACGTCGGCTCGCAACCTCTCGGGCGTTCAGAGTGGCGCGGTGAACCATGTCGAGGGCGCGGCGGTCGGGGCTCGCTTTGCGGCCGTCAACATCGCGGAGGGCTCGAGCCGCGGAGCCGAGCTCGGTATCGTCAACTACGCGCGCCGGATGCGAGGCTTGCAAGTCGGCATCGTCAACGTCACCGACGAGCTGCACGGCGTGCAAATTGGAGTCGCCAACATTGCCAAGAACGGGTTCCTTCCATTCTTTCCCGTAGTGAACGCCGCGATGTGACGTCGCTGCTCTCGCGAGTCGTCAGCGGAAGCGCGAGGCTCGCCCGCGTCACTGCGGAAACACACGCGGTGAACCTGCAC
>DASQDA010000934.1:0-3456 GCA_035634435.1 Polyangiaceae bacterium | reverse complement strand
GTCGTCGGCGCCCTTGGCGCCGCCGCAGCGGACGGTCATCTGTTGCGAGGCCGACGAACCCCTGAACGTCGCGGCGTCCTCACCAACGTCTTCCCACCACACGTTCTCGAGCGTGCAAGCGCCCTTGCAGTGAATGCCGTCGGCCGCAGGCGAGCCAATGATCACGTTACGCAGGGTTCCGTTGGGCTCAATCTCGATGAGAGCGCCCTGGCTTTCATCCTGGCCGGCAGTACCGAGCTCACCGGCGCCGATGTAGCGCTTGAACTGGCCGTCGAAGACGCCCAGGATGCTCTTGGTCGCGGTAAGGCTCTCGGTGCTCTTGGCGGTCGGCCACGGCGTGCACGTAGTGCTGCCGCCTCCGGCCCCGCCACTCGCGGTACCCCCGGTCGAGCCAGCGCTGCCGCCGGAGGCTTTGCCGCCGGACCCCGCAGACGCTCCCCCTGCTGCCGCGCCACCGCGGCCGGCTCCCGCGGAGCCTCCAACGGCGGACGACCCGCCGCGACCCCCACTGCCGGAGCCGCCCGCTGCTGCCCCACCGCTGCCCGCCGCTGGCGCTCCGCCGCTGCTCGGCGCTTGCCCACCCATACCCTGAGCCGACCCACCGGAGCCGCCGGCGCTTGGGCTTCCACCGTTGGTCGATTGCGAGCCGCCGTTGGTCGATTGCGAGCCGCCGTTGGTCGATTGAGAGCCGCCGTTGGCCGATTGAGAGCCGCCGTTGGCCGATTGCGAGCCGCCGTTGGCCGATTGCGAGCCGCCGTTGGCCGATGGCGAGCCGCCCTTACCAGGCGCGCCGGCGGGCCCACCCCCAGCGCCACCCTGCCCGTCGGAGCCTTCGATCTCCGCGGAGCATGCGCCGAAGAGGACGAGAGAAGCGAAGACGGCTGAACAGGACCACAGCGTACGCATTGCGGAGCTCCGTAGGGGCAAGGACGAGGTGTTCGAAGGGGACGAATCCGAAAAACACCACGTTGAGTGTGGACGTAAATGCCTCCGCGGGCCGAGTCGATCATGAATTCGTCCGGGCCGACACCGAATCACCCACTTTCAGCCCGCCAGGCCCGGTCGAGCGTTCCATCATTGCGCGAGAGTTAAACTCCGACCGCACGAGTCGGCCCTACGAGCGTGTCGCGCGTGACTGGCCACGCCACTCTCCAGGGTGGCAGCAGGCGGACATCGGTCGCACTCATGGACGCTGCGCGCCACTCACAAGCGGCGCCCACCGTGAACCGGCGCCGTCTAACCCCCACCGCCACCGGCACCGCTGGGCACGCTTTCTGCACTCCGTCGGTACGGGTACACCAGCCCTGGGGGTTGATGTACGTCACAACGGTTTCGAGCGCCCAGCTTCGGTGGGCTCGGGCGCCGGGTCGACACAACCTCACACGAGCGGTCTGGCCGCGGGCAGCCAGGCCGACGTAACGGATTGGCGACGGGATGAGAAAGAACGCAACAGAGCTTCGCGGCCACACGCTCCGCGCCGTCGACGGTGACCTCGGATTGGTCGACGATCTGCTCTTCGACGAGCAGAAGTGGGTAATACGTCACTTCGTGGTGGACACCGGCAATTGGCTCGCCGGGCGCAAGGTCCTCATCTCGCCGATCGCCTTCGGTGAGGTCCAGTGGCAGCAGCGGGTTTTCAAAGTGATGCTCACCCGCGGCCACGTCCAGGCCAGCCCCGAGCTGCGACTCGACGGGCCCCTCACGCGCCGCGAGGAGGCCGTCCTCTTCGATTACTACGGCTATTTGCCGTACTGGTCCGGTTTGGCCTTGTGGGGCCTGGGCATCTATCCCGCGGCGGCAGGACCCGTGCTCGGCAGCGCGGAGCTCGCTGCACGCGAGGACCTGGCGGCGCTCGGCTTCGATCTCGAAAGCGGCGTGCCCTCTCAGCGCTCCCCCGATCCACAGCTGCGCAGCGTGTGCGCCATGGTGGGCTCTAGTGTGCACTGCTCCGACGGCGAGCTGGGGCATGTTGTCGACCTGGTGCTCGATTGCGACACGTTCGAGGTCGACTCAATGGTCGTGCAGGTTGCCGGCCGCTCGAGCTCGCTGCTCGTTGCGCCTCATCGCGTGACGAGCGTGACTTGGGACGAGCGACGCATCGAGGTGGCTTTGCCACGAGCAGCGATCCAGCGCGAGGCAGAACTGGGCGCGCAGCCGCGCCGCGCTGTGCCAGGTTGACGCGGAAGCCAGCACCCGTTCCGATCGTCGTGACGCCCTGCGCGTGCGCCAGATATTGCTAAGACTGCCCTCGTGGCGCAGCTCTGCCTCTCCGATGTTCGCCGACGCTATGTGCAGGAGCTCCGGCCGCTGCCTGCGGACCTCGAACGAGCTCTCGAGCAAGATCCAAGGCCTGGCGCGCGCGCGATCATCGACGCGGTGCGGCGGCGCCGACGTGACAATCGCGCCGAGGGGCAGCGTTTGCGGCACATGTTGCGCTTCGAGCAAGAGCTCTGGGCGCGCGGCGTGACGCTCATAGCTGGCATCGACGAGGCCGGAATGAGCCCTCTGGCTGGCCCCGTCTCCGCGGCCGCGGTGGTGCTCGAAAAGGGCTGGCGAGCGCCCAAGCTCAACGACTCCAAACAGGTCGATGCCGAGACGCGGCAGGAGCTCGCGTTGGTGATCCGGCGCGAGGCCCGCGCCTGGGCGGTCGCGTTCGTGGAGCCCGAGGAGATCGACCGCATCAACATTTACTGGGCGGGCGTGCTCGCCATGCAACGCGCTGTCGAGTCGCTCGGGGTGGCTCCCGAGCATCTCCTGATCGACGCCCGTCGGTTGCGCGACGTTGCCATCCAGCAGAGCAAGATTGTCAAGGGCGACGAACGAAGCTTGTCGATAGCCGCAGCGTCCATCCTGGCGAAGACCGAACGCGACGCTCGCATGGCCGCGTACGACGAGGAGTACCCCGGTTATGGCTTCGCGCGGCACAAGGGCTACCCTGTGCCCGAGCACGTGCGCGCCCTTCGCCTGCGCGGTGCCTGTCCCATCCACCGGCGGTCGTTCGCTCCCGTGCGCAGCGCACTGGGGTTGCCGCCGCTAGAACCCGCCGCTGCCGCTCCGCGCCCTCGAGGTCCAGCATGACATCCGAAAGCACCCGTCCCTCGAAGCTCTCCTCGGTGGGCAACGCGCTCGCCGTCGCCGGAATGGGAGCATTGTGCCTCGGCTGGCGCGGGTCAGCGTTGACGCTCTTCGGAACCGGATACCGCTTGCTGGAGCGCGACTGGCGCCGTCGGCATCCGCACTTCGCGGGCGGCTTTGCCGCGCGTCTGCGGCAAGCGCTCGCTTTTTACCGTCAGCGCCATGAAAACCCGATGAACCGCCGGCTGCATCAGCTCGGCGTCCCGTTGATACTGGGCGGCGCGGCGGGCCTGTGCCTCAGCAAGCCGCTAAGCGGGTCGCTGTGGGCGCTCTCGTTCGGAAGCTTCGCTAGCGGCTGGGCCCTCAACCTGGTGGGCCACG